>DATJFU010000323.1:0-3672 GCA_035495495.1 Bdellovibrionota bacterium | reverse complement strand
GAGGCGTACTCACGGAGCTCTTCTCGGTACAGATCCTCGCTCTGGTCCCGCACGCCGAATACGCTGATGACCTTCTTGGGCGGAGCGGCCTTGAACGCTTGGGACTGGAGCATGGCCCTGAACGGCGCGATCCCTGTGCCGGTCGAGATGAAGCAGGCGCTGCGCGAGGGATCGGTCACGTAGACAAAATCACCATAGGGAGCAAAGCCCGTGAAGGTGTCGCCCGCCTTGAGGCCGTGCAGGTAGTTGGTGCCAGGGCCGTCTTCGACCAGCTTTACGCAAAGCTCGATGGGGTTGCGCTCGGGGTTTGATGCGATCGAGTACGCGCGCCGTAGGTTGCGGCCGCCGGGACCCGCGCCGGGCACCACGATGCTGATGAACTGGCCGGCCTTGAAAGGAAGGGGGGCCGAGGGGCGGAAATGAAGCAGAAACACGGTGGGCGTCACGTGGACGTTGGACACCACCTCACACTTGAACTCGACGGCTTTGACCTTTTCGCTCACAGGGGCTTTCTAACCCAGGGCGGCGCCGGGGTCCAGTTCACGGCGTGACGATAAAGGCCCGCCAGGGCCCGGGCGGGCTCGAGGCCCCGGCCCCCAGGCTGCGGAGCCGCCAGTAAAAGGTGCCGGGACCGGGGGCCTTGATGAGGGCAAAGTTCTCCTCGGTCTTGTGCCGCGCCACCGTGTTGTTAAATGCGGGGTCGCTGGCGATCTGGACCTCGTAAGCAGTCGTGTAGTTGGTCTTTTGCCAGGTAAAGAGGATCTTGCCGTTGTCCTTGACCAGATCGGCCGGGGTGATCCGGGTGTTCTCCTTGGGCAGGACCGCCACGGGGGGCAAGAAGTCGAAGCGGAAGGTCACCATGCCGGACGTCGCCACGTAGGCGTTTCTCAGCTCGGTACTGACCCGGTAGTAGATCCGGCCCGAAAACACCTTGTCCTTGTTGATGGCGTACCGGGTATCGGCCACCCGCTTCTCGAGGATCGGCACCCGGGAGGTGGGATCCTTGAAGACGTCGACCTGGTAGTAGGTCGCGTTCGGAAACGGATCCCACACCAGCGTGATGTCGAAGTCGGTGATGCTCGAGCCCGCGTATTCGTTGGAGCGGGCGGGCGCGCCTCCGATGAGGGGCTCCTTGACGTCGATGCCGCGGAAGGTGGGATCGATGGTGAACCGGTTCCACAGACGCTGGTCCGTGTCGATCCGCTGGTCGACGCCCTGGAGCTCCCACTCGTAACGGCCGGGGAGCTCGAGGTCGATGTCGAGGTGGCCCTTGCCCGCCTCACCCGGCACCACGCGGGTGAGGAGCTCCATGAACGTGCCCTTTTCGGCCAGCTCGGAGAGGCGGCGCAGGGTAAAGCGCACCTCGGCGTCGGGTGGCGTGACCGTCCACTCGAAGCGGGTGCGCCGCACGAGCTCCTTGGCGCCGTCGGGCAGGGTCAGCACGTCGTCTTGCCCGGGCGAGATGAGTTTGACCCCGAGCTTGTCCTGCTTGAGCTGAAGGAGTTTGTCTTTTTCGTCCTTGAGCTCCTGAAGGCGCATGAACACCTTGCGCTCCTCTTCGGACATGGCGGCCACCTTGGCGGCCTGGTCGGCCGCGTCGTTGCGGTCCGAGGGCCGCATGGGGACCATGCCGGGCGCCGCCACCTTGATCGAGGTCGTCAGGCTCGTGCCCTTGCTCAGGCGCACGAGATCGGTCTTGGATTTGATGAGGAGCTCGGCGCCCGAGTTGGCGGGGTTGAGCTTGCCCGTGACCTCGCCGGCCAGCACGTTCACGGCGGCGCCGCGGTTGACGCCTCCGAGGGACAGGCGGGAGGCGAATTCGAGTTTGACCATGGTGTTCGGGCCCAGGTCGATCTTGCTGCCGTCGTCCAGGGTCAGGGTGGCGCCCGCGTCGGGACCGGTGACGATCGTGTCGAAGTTGTAGAGGCGATCCTGCTGGCGAAGGTGTTCAAAGATCGGGCTAGTGAACTTCTTGCGCTTGATATCCCCGATCGGGAACTCGAGGTATCCCACGGGCTCGAGCTGCTTGTGCTCTTCTTCCCACCCAAAGAGGTAGGTTCGGAGCGGGATGCCCGTGAAGTAGACGAACGAAGACGAGCCAAAGAGGAGAAAGGCGAAGGCGAGGAGCGCTTTTTCCCAAATCTTGTACTTGCCCGGATCTTTGCCGGTGTCCTTGAGCGCGTCCTCAGCCATCAGCCGCTCCGGATCTGGGCCACGGCCAGGGTCACGTCATCGTCCAGGGGCTTGTCGCCGTTGTAGGGCAGAAAATCCTTCATGATCCCGTCGACGATGCCGTCGGGGCCGCCCGAAAGGTACTTTTCGACGGTCTGGCGGGCGCGCTTCTTTCCGTACTGCTCTCCGGCGCCGTTCGTGCCCTCGAGAAGGCCGTCCGTATACAAGAACAGGAGGTCCCCGCGCTGGAGCTGCACTTTCTTTTCCGGAAACTCCGGGGCGTCACGCGACTCGCCGGCGCGGGTCCCCTTGGAGACCAGGCTCTGCATCTTGAACTCGGCGCCCTTTCTGGAAAAGAGCCAGGGCGGGTTATGGCCCGCGTTGGCGTAGGTCAGGGTGTTCGTGCTGAAGTCGACGACCCCTACCCAGAACGTCATCATGATCGTCGCGCCCGAGGCGTCGTAGATCACGCGGTTGGCGTAACTCAGCATGGACGAGGGCGAAAAGCTGAAGTCCGGATCCTCCTGCGCGAGCTTGTTCATGACGCTGAAGCAGCTTCGGGCCGAAGCGGTGATGAGCGCGCTCGGGATGCCGTGGCCCGTGGCGTCCGCGATCATGAGCGCGATCTTGTCTCCGACTCCAAAGAATCCCCACCAGTCGCCGCCGCACTCGGACGCCGATTGGTAGTGCGAGCGGATGTAGATCTTGGGGTGATCAAAGCGCGGAGGTGGAATCAGCGTCTGCTGCACCGTCGACGCGATCGCCAACTCGCCCTCGATCCGCGCGTTTTCGGCGGTCTCCTGGATGAGCGAGTGGATCTTGGCCGCCATGCTGTTGAACGATCCGGACAGAGCGGCGAACTCGTCGCTGCCCTTGACCGGGAGCTCGAGATCAAAATCCCCGCCCGAGACCCGGCGGGTGGCCTCGTACAGTCGCGCGAGCGGCGCGCTGATCGACTTGGCAAAGACGAGAGAAAAGATGAGCGCCAGTCCCACGGCCATTCCCGCCAGGAGAACGAACCGCTCGGTGAGCGCGGCGGTGGCCTGCATCGCCTGCTGCCACGTCGTGCGCGAGAGCACGACCGCGCCGTAGTTGAGGGTAAAGTAGCTCCCCAGCTGCCGGACCTTGTCGTACTCGTACTCCTGGGCTCCGCGCGTGACGGCGCTCGCCTTGGCCTTCTTGAATAGCGGATCGTCCGAGACGTTGCGCCGGGAGTAGAGAAGATCGCCGTCGGTCGAAAAGAGCGTCCAACCCTCCGGCGAGGCGATGGTGAGAAGAGAGGCCCCCAGCGCGTTGCCAAAATCCTGCATGCTCACGATGCCCATGGCCACGGGCATGCCGGCCTGAAAGTTCTTGAGCTTGAGGTCACCCAGGAGCACGGCCAGAAGGGGGGGCGAGCCGAGCCGCGAAGCATTGGCCATGGCAAAGCCCTTGGTCACCACCTCGGGCGTGACCGCCTTGAGCCAGCCCGGCTCCAAGAAGAGCGAATCCGGAGAGAGT
>DATJFU010000322.1:0-4024 GCA_035495495.1 Bdellovibrionota bacterium | reverse complement strand
AGCTATGGACCTCTGCGATGTCTCCCAGGACGAGGGTGAGGATTCCACCCTCGAAGAACTTGCGGCGAAGGGCGCACCAGACGACGAGCAGAAGCAGGAGGTCGGGTTGCAGATAGAGGAGCGGATAGAAGCTGAAGAGCGAGGTTTGAAACGCGGCCCCCACCACGGCCAGGATCAGGAGAAAGGCGGGGTTGAGGTGGCGCAGGATGATCTTGTTCACTAGGCCCCGCCCGCCGCCTTGCCCTTGGGTTTGGCCTTCTCATCGACTGGTTTGCCGTCGCGTCCGAGCAGGTGGATCGGCGTCGTCTCGGTGCGGGTGAGGACCAGCACTTCTTCGAGCTTTGAAAAGTTCACCGCGGGCCGCACTTCGACCGCCTGGGTGATGCCGTAGGGCTTGCGATCCACCTGCGAGACCGTGCCCACGGGCACGCCCTTGGGCAGCACGCCGCCAAGGCCCGAGGAGACGAGCACGTCGCTGACCTGGATGTCGTCCGTGCGGAGGGCGAACTTGAGCTGGCAAACCTCATCGGTCATACCCTCGACGATGCCGCGCACACGTGACCGGCGATCGATGACGTCCACGGCGGAGAGAAGATCGAGAACCGTCACCACGTCGGCCGTGTTGGCCGTGGTACGGAGGACGCGGCCCACCACGCCCTCGTTGTTCACGACGGCCATGTCCTTGCGCAATCCGGCGTTGGCGCCCCGATTGATCCGGATGGCGCGAAACTCCGTCGAGATGTCCTTGGCGATGACCCGGGCCACGACGGCGTTGAGACTGAAGGTCTCTTTGAACTCCAAGATGTTCCTGAGCCGAACGTTTTCTTGCTCGGTTTCCCGCAGGTTTACGATGGTATTTTGCAGGCTGCGGTTTTCATCCATCAGGGCCAGGTTTTGCTGGCGGGTGTCCAAAAGGAGGATATAGTTCTGAAACCCCGAGACCACGGAGTCGAGGAACCAGCTGATCCCCGCCTGAACGGGTGAGGTCAGCGCCACGATGACCCGGTCATGGAACGCGTACTCGCGTGGGGACCTGGAGGCCGTGTCGATCGACAACACGGGAATCAGGACGAAGGCCAAGAGGAAGATGTAAAATCTGTATTCTTTCAGGTACTTGAACATGACCCGCCCTTGCAGCATGATCGTAGCGGGGTCCTGCGGTGATTGCAATTAAGGAGTAGCTCAAATGCTGGCCGTGATGCGCGAGAAGTTCGGTCCTGTTTTCATCGGGACCTTTGTGGCTGCCATCAGCTTCGTGTTCGTCTTCTGGGGAATCTGGGGGAAGGGCGCTGGCATGGGTGGAATGTCCGGCACCGACGCCGGGGCCGTGAACGGCGAGCCCATCCCGTTGTCCGAGTTCAACAAGGAACTCAACCGCCGCCTCGAAATGTACAAGGGCCTCAACCTCAACGAGGAGCAGATCAAGCAGTTCCACATCCGCGAGTCCGTGTTCGAGGACATGGTGGACCGCAAGCTCATGCTTCAGAAGGCCGAGAGCCTCGGGATGCAGCCCGGCGATGCCGAGGTGCGTGAAAGCATCATGCAGATCCCCGCTTTCCAGACCGACGGAAAGTTCGACCGGCCCAAGTACGAGCAGCTCCTGGCCGCCAACCACTACACGCTCTCCGGGTTCGAGGAGATGGTGCGTAAGGACGTGCAAAGCGGCTTCTGGCGCCGATACCTCAAGTCCTTCGTGAAGGTGTCGGACGAGGAAATCCAGCAGGAGTTCGTCCAGACCAAGGAGCGCCGCAAGTTCAAGTACGTGTACCTCACCGCCGCTTCGGGCCAGAAGGGTGTGAAGGTCGATCCCACCCAGCTGATGGAGTTCTTCAAGAACCCCGACAAAGAGCGCCAAGCCAAAACCCGGTTCGAGCTGGCCAAGGACACCCGATTCAAGGGCAAGAAGTTTGAAGACGTGAAGATGGAGATCGCCCGGGACATCATCGCGTCCGAGAGCCCGGACTTGGCGCGCAAGGCCAACGACGAGCTCGCGGGGCGCGTGCTGGGCATGTTGGCTCCCGCCGACGCCGCGGACAAGAAGCTCAACGACGTCCTCAAGGGGTTCGATACCTCGGTCAAGGACTCGGGCTGGGTCATGCGCCGCAACCGGTTTCTCCCGGGGGTGGGGGAGGCCGAGACCCTCTTCAAGGAGGCCTTCTCGGACAAGCCCAGCTTTGATCCCAAGACGGGCGGCAAGGCCAAACGCTTTGACCTCCCGGGTGGAATTCTTCTCGTCCTCATGACCGGTACCGAACACCCGGACATGGCCCAGCTCAACGCCGAGGAGAAGAATCGCCTGTTTGAACAGCTCGCCTACCGCAAAGAGAACGATTTGCAGGAGCAGTGGAGCCATACCCTGCGCGAAAACGCCAAGGTGGCCCGAAACCAGCAGCTCTTTGCCGGCGGTTCGGGCGGTGGGGGCTCGCCCGGTGGCGACCCCATGGGCGACGACTAGCGCGGAGGACGCGCTACGCGCGTCCGGCGGACACTAAGCCAGCCCCACAAAATCGGAGAGCGTCGCCTCGCGGGCGATGACTGAGGCGCGGAGCCGCTCGGCGTTTTCTTGCGCCCAGGCCAGCTCTTGGATCAGGGCCTCGGTGGCCTCAGGGCGCGCTTGGCCCCTGGCTTCGGCTTCAAGGCGGCCCTGGAGCTGGTGGGCCTCGTCCGCCCGGCGTTTGAGGTCCACGAGGTCGCGGATCTGACCGCGCAAATCGGCCTCGGGCACGACGTCGGCCCAGGCCTCGAGGGCGCGCAACGTGCTCTCCGATAGAAATCCCATTTTCTCGATGGTCTCCTCGAGAAACAGAAAGCGCTCGGCAGTCTCGCGCTGCAGATAGTCCCTCATGCGCCCCTCGGTGCGCCGGATGAGGACCAGGAGAAGCTTGAGGTTGGCCACGGACGTCTGGCCCCGGCCGCGGAGCGTGTCCTGTTCGATCCGCTCACGCCATCGCCAGGCCACGAGGCCGCCGAGTGCCGCTGCCGTCGCCGACGCGAGGGCGGCGAGAAATACGTGGCGCGACTCAAAACTTCCACTCCGCAGCGCAAAAATGAGCAACGACGCGCAAGAAAGCGTCAGGATGACCAGATCGGGCTCGGCCATGAGCGTGGCGAGCGTGCGCCAGCGATCGCGCGTAGTCGGTTCAATTGAAGCAATGGAATCAGTCCGCACGGTCTTCCCCCCTTTGACCCCGGGAGTTGGGCTATCACGCAGGGTTACGCGGGGAAATATGCGACGCATCACTACGGATCATTTCCGTAATGCATTGTGTAAATTTGGCGCGCTGGTCAAAAGGCAGGCCGTGGCCCGTGTCGGGCCAGTTTTCAAAGCGAATGGAGGGCAGATCCGCAAACCTGCGGCGTTCGTCGTCGAACTCGGCTTCGGTCCAAACCGTGGTTTTCTGGCCCCGGAGGATGATCACGGGCCGTCCGAGGGCCGCAAAATCGCGGATCCACGGCCTCAGATCGGCCTTTTTGGCCTCATCAATGGTCTTGAGGAGAGCCTCTTTCTGGAACGGAAACGTTACGCCTTGGGCCGACTTCTGCCCGAGGGCCAGTACGGCCATGAGGTACTGGCCAATGGCGGGGTCGGGGCACCTGGCCTGCACAAAGTCCCGTGCCTGGGCCCGGTCCGGAAACGTCATGGGAAGAATGCGCAGAAACGAACCCAGGGTGTCGCCCAGGCCACCGCCGGCCGCGCCTTCGAGGCCAATGTCCACCAGCACGAGGCCCCGGACCAAATCCGGCTCCAGGTGCGCGATCGCGCAGGCGGTGCGCACGCCCATGGAGTGGCCCACGACGTAGGCCGGAGAGAATGAGCGCGCTTTGAGCGTGTCCTGGACGTCGCGTCCGTAATCCAGGGGAGCAAATCCCGTTTTCAGGTCAACGGTGCTTTGACCGTGGCCGCGCTGATCGGGAGCGAGGATCGAGCAGTGTTCTTCGAGTCCCGCGGCGACGGGACGCCAGAGCGCACCGGTTCCACCCATTCCATGAAGGAGGACGACTTTAGCGATTTCGTTGAGACGCG
>DATJFU010000321.1:0-2601 GCA_035495495.1 Bdellovibrionota bacterium | reverse complement strand
CATTTCGTCCGAGAAAAAAATCGACACAGCGCGTGGTCGGGATTTTTGCCCAGTGGGGCACTCATCATGGCGCGCCGTCGGCGGACGGTTGACGTTGTGAGTCAAGATTCCACCGTATGCGAAGGACCCACTGCGGTGGGTCCGGCATGGGTGGAATCCGCTTTGACCGCCGCGCCCGCCGTCGCCGACTCCCTCGAGACCATCGCCTGCGAGGCCAGGGCCTGCGCCGCGTGCCGGCTCGCGCCCACGCGCCACTCGGTCGTGGTGGGCGAGGGCTCGCCCAAGGCAAGGCTCGTGTTCGTGGGCGAGGGTCCCGGCGAGCAAGAAGATCTGCAGGGCCGTCCCTTTGTCGGCAAGGCGGGGCAGCTGCTGACCAAGATGATCGAGGCCATGGGGCTCAAGCGCGAGGACGTCTACATCTGCAACGTGGTCAAATGCCGGCCCCCCGGCAACCGCAACCCCGAGCCCGATGAGGTCGCGGCCTGTTCGCCTTACCTGCACCGTCAGCTCGCGGCGCTCCAGCCCGAGGTCATCGTGGCCTTGGGCAAGTTCGCGGCCCAGACGCTGCTCAAGACCGACGGGGGCATCATGCGCATCCGCGGCCAGTGGGCTGAGTACGCCGGCGCGAACGGACCGGTGACGGTGATGCCCACGTTTCATCCCTCCTATCTGCTCCGAAACCCCGACGCCAAGCGCGAGGTTTGGGAAGATCTCAAGACCGTGGCTTTGAAGCTCGGTCTTCAGATTCCGGCGCGAGGTTCGTCATGAGGGCGTGGGTGGTGACCGCCGGGGTCCTGGTGGCCGCGGCGCTGGCCGGCGCCCTTGCGCACTCAGGGACGCCCGGACCCATCTTGCTTCTGGAGATTCGGGACACCATCAATCCCGCGACCGCCTCGTACCTGGAGGGTGGGATCCACCGCGCGGAGTCCTCGGGGGCATCCCTGGTCGTGGTGGAACTCGATACGCCCGGCGGACTCCTCGCCAGCGTAAAGTCGATGGCTGAGGCCGTGAGCGCCTCCGCGGTGCCGGTGGTCGTCTACACGAGTCCCGCCGGCGCCTCGGCCACTTCGGCTGGCGCGCTTCTGACGTTCTCTGCCCACGTGGCCGCCATGGCCCCCGGGACCCACATCGGCGCCGCCCACCCGGTGGATGCGAACGGCAAGGCGGAAGAGGGTCCGGCCGGCGACAAGGCGGTCAACGATACCGCCGCCTTCGCGCGCGGCCTGGCGGAGGTCCGCGGCCGCAACGTGGATCTGGCGGCCGAGGTGGTCTCCAAGAGCCGAAGTTTCACCGCGCCTGAGGCGGTCGAGAAGAAGGTGGTCGATCTCCTCGCCGAGGATCGCGGGGCCCTGCTGCGGTCACTCGACGGCCGAAAAGTCCGCACGCGCTCGGGTGACGTGATTCTCCACACGCAAGGCGCCGAGATCGAGGTCTTGGAGATGAGCGTCGGTCAGAGGCTCATGAGCTGGCTCGCCCACCCGAACGTGGCGGCGATCCTCATGACCCTCGGGATGCTCCTCATCTACGTCGAAGTCTCGCATCCGGGGATCTCGGTGGCCGGCGTGACGGGGGCGGCCTGCCTCATTGTCGCGTTCATGGCCTTTCAGGTGCTTCCCATCCGCGCGGGCGGGGTGGTCTTTCTCGGACTGGGACTGCTGCTCCTGGTTCTCGAGGCATTCGCCGTCAGCGGGGGATGGCTCGCGGCGGCGGGGGTGATCTCCTTCGTGCTGGGGCTTCTCTGGTTCGTCGATCCGACCCAGACGGACATCACCGTGAGCGCCGCGGTCTGGCTCCCGGCCGGCCTGACGCTCGCGTTCGTAGCGACAGTCGTGACCGTGGCCGCGGCCCGCATGCGACGGCTCTCCAAAGAGCTCCGGGCCCGGATCGGGGGCGGCGGCGAATGGGGCGTTCAAGGTTACGAGGGCCGGGTCGAAACCCCGGTCCCCGCGGGTGGCCGCGGCAAGGCCCAGTTCCGGGGCGAAATCTGGACCGTGGAGTCCCACCAGGCACTGAAGGCGGGTCAAGCGGTCAAAGTCATCGGAGTGAAGGGCTTTACCTTGAGGGTCGAACCGGTGCAAAGTGAAGACGAAAACAAATAAGGACGATGCGCTCCCGCGCATCCGGTAGATAAAGGCTGCGCCCCTGCGCAGCCGGTAGGTAGACATAAGGCTGCGCCCTGCGCAGCCGGTAGAGCGAGGCAAATCATGGTCCTCTTCAGCGGCGGTTTCTTCTTTCTCGTGTTTCTCGTGGTGGTCTTCTTCGCCATGAGTTTCAAGGTTCTCAACGAGTACGAGCGGGGCGTGATCTTTCGCCTGGGCCGCATCATCGGCGCCAAGGGCCCCGGCCTCATCATCCTCGTGCCCATCATCGATCGCATGATGCGCGTGGACCTGCGGACCGTCACCATGGATGTCCCCCCGCAGGACATCATCACCAAGGACAACGTGACCGTTAAGGTCAACGCCGTGGTGTACTTTCGCGTGGTCGAGCCCAACCGGGCCGTGGTCGAAGTCGAGAACTACCTCCTCGCCACCAGCAAACTCGCCCAGACGACCTTGCGTTCCGTGGTCGGTCAGGTCGAACTCGATACGCTTCTCTCCA
>DATJFU010000320.1:0-2645 GCA_035495495.1 Bdellovibrionota bacterium | reverse complement strand
GCGGCCGCCCTCCTGGCCTGCGGACTCGGCTGTCTGGCGGGTGGAAGTCTTGCTCTCGCGCCCCGGACCCTACGCGAGACCCTTGCTCGCGGCCTCGACTTCTTTCTGGCGTTTCCGTCCCTGATCCTCGCGTTCGCGCTGGCCGCCGTGCTTGGACCCGGCTGGGGCACCCTCCTTCTCGCCCTCGCGAGCGGAGCGCTCCCCCCGTTCGTGCGTTTGGCCTATGCGCGCGCCCGCGAGGTGACGCACGAAGAATACGTCCTGGCGGCTCGCAGCCTCGGTGCCTCGACTGGGCACGTTCTCTTCAGGCACGTCGGGCCGGAGATTTTGGAACTCTGCCGGGTCAAGCTCCCCAACCTCTTTGCGCATGCGCTCCTGGCCGAAGCCACCCTTTCGTTTCTCGGAGTCGGCGTGCCATTGGGCGAAGACAGCTGGGGAACCCTGCTTCTGCAAGGAAAGGACTTTCTCGTGGAGGCGCCCCATGTCGCGCTCGCATCCGGCCTCCCCCTCGTCCTCACGGTAGCCGCCCTGCAGCGTCTTTCTCAGGACCGCTCTCCCAGGCGTTCGGGTATACTGGGCCAGGTATGAGCGTCCTCGATCAAGCCAAGGCCCGGATCGGCGAATGCATTCTGACCGGCTTCGCGGGCAAGACCCTCTCCGACGACACGGCGGCGTTTCTTTCGCAGGCCGGGCTCGGGGGCGTGATTCTCTTCAAGGACAACTACGCGGACCCCGCCCAGCTCGCCGAGCTGACCAAGCAGGTTCAAGAGTGCCGGGGCGATCTGCCGTTTTGGGTTGCCGCCGACCAGGAGGGAGGCCGGGTTCAGAGGTTTCAGGAGCCGTTCACGCGGTTGCCCACGGCCCGCGCGGTGGGTGAGACCGGGTCCCCTCAGATGGCGTTTGAGGTGGCTCGGATCTGCGCCGCCGAGCTCAAGGCCGTCGGGGTCAATCTCTGTTTTGCCCCGGTCTGCGACATCAACACCAACCCCAAGAACCCGGTGATCGGCGACCGCGCTTTTGGCGACACCGAGGACCTCGTCTCGCGCATGATCACGGCCAGCGTCCGGGGCTACCTCATGGGCGGCGTTCAGCCGTGCATGAAACACTTTCCGGGCCACGGTGACACGGACAAGGATTCGCATTTCGACCTGCCCAGGGTCTCGACCCCGCTTGCGACCCTGAGGGAGCGGGAGTTTCGCCCGTTCGTGCGCGCCTCCAAGTCCCGTTGCAACATGCTCATGACCGCGCACATCCTGCTGCCGGAGCTCGACCCCGAGTTCCCCGCGACGCTTTCGCCCAAGATCCTCAAGAAGATCCTGCGCGAGGAGCTGCGGTACACGCGCGTGATCTTCAGCGACGACATGGAGATGAAGGCGGTCACCGAGCATTACGGAGAGAAGGCTCCCGTACTCGCCCTCAAGGCGGGATGCGACGCCCTTCTCTATCGGAGCGAGGCCGCCTCGCGCCGCGCCTACGAGATCCTCTCCAAGGCCCTCGAGAACGGAGAGCTCGACCCCAAGTCGGTCCTCGAGTCCGTGGACCGGCTCCGGGCCCTCAAGAAATCCACCCTGACTCCCTTTGAACCTCCCGCGCCCGGGGCCTGGAAAGAGGTCGTGGGGAACCCGTCCCATCGGGAAATCATAGCGAAAATTTCCCCTTCCGCTCCCACCCTGAGTACTTGACTAATAAAATACAGTATGAGAAATCTCCCGTCGGTTCCCTAACCGTTGCGAGGTTTCTGGCATGCGTACCCACTTTCTGTCCCTGCTGGCCCTAGCGCTGACTTCCACCGCGGCATCCGCGGTCGCCCCTTTGAAACAGGCCGCGTCCATCGACGTTTGGACCGCCGGTGAGAAGGGCACGGCCCGAATCGAAGTCATGGCCAATGAGGACAACGGTGACCTCGTGCTCGTCCGGTACTACCCGGCCAAAGGCCGCATGGTCACCGCGACCACGGCCGAGATCACCCGGTCCCAGGGCACGAACCCGCCCAACGGCTACCCGGACCAGGGCGGCAAGACCATCAAGTTCTCCGAAAAGACGCCCCTCCGTCCCGCCGTCACCCTCGTCGGCAAGGCCTCCGAGCTGAACGCTAAGGACGGCGGCCGCATGCGGATCCACTACGTGGTTTCTGGCAAGGGCGACCCGCGCGAATGGACCTTTGGCGACTACGCGATCCGCCTCGACCGCGGCGCCAACGGATCCTGGGACATCGTGCCCGAGGGAACCTCGGATCCCATCCGCAACCTCTGCTTCCACAAGAACACGTACTGGGGCTTTACCGTGGGCGTGAGTTCGGTCGAACCCAACGTCACCAAGTGTAAGTAATCAGAATCCGGTGTGCGCGCGGTGCACGCCGAACACGCCCCGGAGCGAATCCGAGATCTCACCGAGGGTGCAACCGGCTTTGACCGCCGACAGGATCAGCGCCTGAAGATTGCCTGATCCCTTGGCCCCGTCCACGAGAGCGGTCTGCGCTGCCTTGGCCCCGGACGCGGACCGTTTTGACCGCCAGGCCCGAATGCGCTCGGCTGCTTTGCGTTCCGAATCGGCCGAAACCCGCAGGGTCGCCATCGGTGCGGAGGCCCCGGTATCCTTATGGCAGTTCACGCCGACGACCTGAAGCTCGCCCCGGTCCACCCGAA
>DATJFU010000319.1:0-3946 GCA_035495495.1 Bdellovibrionota bacterium | reverse complement strand
CCGGGCCTACGCCGTGAGCGCCGAGGAGGCGGGCAAGATCGGGCCCTTTGCGGGCTATGCCAAGAACCGCGAGCCCATGCTCAAGGTGATCCGCAAGCACCGCGACGCGGCCTACAAGATCAACGCGAACCAGGTGCCGCGCGAGCTCGCGGCCGCTGCCCGCGAAGACTGGGACCTGGCCCTCGCCCTGGGCGAGCGCCATGGTTACCGCAACTCGCAGGTGACGGTGTTGGCCCCCACGGGCACCATCGGCCTCCTCATGGACTGCGACACCACGGGCATCGAGCCGGATTTTGCGCTCGTGAAGTACAAGAAGCTCGCGGGCGGCGGTTACTTCAAGATCGTCAACCAGTCGGTGCCGAAAGCCTTGAAGAACCTGGGCTACTCAGAAGTCCAGATCGGCGAGATCCTGCGGTACGTGCTCGGCACGTTGAACTTTGAAGAAGGTTCGACGGCCGTGACCCGGTCTTTCTTGATGTCCAAGGGCCTGACCGCCCACGACGTGGACAAGATCGAAAAGGCCCTCCCGGGCGTGTTTGAGCTGTCGACGGCGTTCGCCCGTTACACGATCGGCGATGAGACTCTGAAGCGCATCGGGATCCCCGAGGCCGAGTTCTCGCGCGCCGGGTTCAGCTTCTTGCGCTGGGCCGGCCTCACGGACACCCAGATCGCCCACGCCAACGAGGTGATCTGCGGCACCATGACGGTCGAAGGCGCGCCGCACCTCAAGCCCGAGCACCTGCCGGTATTTGACTGCGCCAACAAGTGCGGGGCCAAGGGCGAGCGCTTTATCGCCCCCATGGGCCACGTCCGCATGATGGCCGCGGCCCAGCCCTTCTTGTCCGGCGCCATCTCCAAGACGGTGAACCTGCCGTCGGAGACGACGGTGGAGGAGATCGAGGACATCTACCTGCAGGGGTGGAAGCTGGGCTTGAAGGCCATCGCGCTCTACCGCGACGGCTCCAAGCACTCGCAGCCCCTGGCCAGCAAGTCGGACTCGACGGCCAAGGGCAAGTCCGACGCCGAGGTCGAAAAGCTCGTGGCCGAGGCGGTCGCCAAGGCCGTGGCCGAGACCGAAGCGCGGCTCGCGAAGGCTGCCGCGGCTCCGGCGCCGGCTAAGGTGGACCTCAAGCAAGCCACTTTCGCTCCCGTCCGGCGCCAGCTGCCCCACAAGCGGCGCGGGTTCACCCAAGAGGCCGCCGTGGCGGGCCACAAGGTGTATATCCGCACGGGCGAGTACGACGACGGCGCGCTGGGCGAAATCTTCATCGACATGCACAAAGAAGGTGCGGCCTACCGGTCGATGATGAACTGCTTTGCCATCAGCGTGAGCCTGGGTCTGCAGTACGGCGTGCCCCTCAAGGAGTTCGTGGACAAGTTCACGTTCACGCGCTTTGAGCCGAGCGGCATCGTCAACGGGCACCAGAACATCAAGATGGCCACGTCCATCGTGGATTACATCTTCAGGGTGCTGGGTCTCGAGTACCTGGGACGCACGGACTTTGTGCAGGTCAAACCGCCCAAGGCGGTGGACCTCACGGTGGAGAAGGGCTCGGTCGAGACGACCTATCCCAAGGAACCCGCCAAGGCCCTGGCCTTGGGCGGTGAGTCCGTGGGCGTCGAACGCCAGCTCGAAATCCCCCTCACGGGCCACCTGGCCGAGATGATGGGGGACGCTCCGCCCTGCGATTCCTGCGGCCACACCACCGTGCGGAACGGCGCCTGCTACCGCTGTCTGAACTGCGGCAACAGCATGGGCTGTAGCTGAACGAGAGTTGAGTAAGTCCCATTGCCCGCGAAAGCGGGTTCCTAGGAGATGGCCACTGGCCAATCCTGTGGAAGGGGGGCCTCGATCGTAAGATCCTGGTCCCCTTTTTCTTTTGAGGGGAAGGTGAGCTTCCACGCGTGCAGCCACAGACGGGAGCCCTCGGGGGAGGGCGTCGCTGTGTACACGGGGTCGCCCACGATGGGCATCCCCGCCGCCTCCAGGTGGCAGCGAATCTGGTGTAGGGCTCCGGTTTCGATCTCGATCGTGAGGTCGGAGACGCGGCCCTCGCCGCGGGCCTCCAGGATCCGGGTCAGCGCCGCGACCGGCTTTCCACGCGTTCCACCCCGGGGGACGCGCACGCCGGGGACGAGCGCCCGCATGCGGCGCCTGCCCTTGGTCGTGTGGGCGAGGGGCCAGTCCAGGACCTGGGGGAGTTCTCCGGGCCCGGAGCCGGTGGGCTGGACCACGGCGCGGTAGATCTTGCGCACGCGGCGCTCTTTCCAGTCCGCGAGGTACCGGGCAAAGGCGGCGGAATTCAGGGCAAAGGCCAGGCAGCCGCTCGTGTCCGTGTCGAGCCGATGGAGGAGGCCGAACTCGTGGCCCGCTCGGCCAGGTGCCGAGACCCCGGCCAGTTCGGGGCAGGTGGAGAGGGCAAGTTCCACCGCGGTCCCACCCTCACTCTCTGCTCTACCGGATGCGCGGGGCGCGTCCTTGGGCAGCGGGGCGCTCGGGAGCCCCGCCGGCTTGTCCAGCACGAGGAGGTCTCGGTCGCGGTAAAGCACCTGGGCTTGGGCCATGGGGTCCGTGTTAACATACCCCATCATGGTTTGTGGGGGACTTGCCAGCATCCTGGCGCTTGTTTTGGCGAGCTCTGTCCGGGCGGACGAGGGGATCGGGGCGGTCCTCAACCTCAACGACTCCCTGCCGCAGGCCGTCTGCGACCAGGCCGCGGTTTCGCGGGCGCCGACCCTCGAATCAACCCGCCTGGGGCGGGCGGCGCGGGGGAGCACCCTGATTCCACTCCAGGACTACTCCGTGAAGCTCGAGGTGGGCGAGAGCCAGGTCATCCGGTTCGTGATGGAGGATCCGGGGATTCTGCTCGCCCAGCCCCGCCTCCTGGACCTGTGGGAGGCGGCGCGGGGCAGGGGAGACGAGGGGCTCGAGAGCCTCAAGCGCAAGATCTCGCTCGAGGTCTGCACGGCGCAGGTGACCCCCGGAAAGATCCAGAGCCTCCTCGACCACAAGCCCGATCTCTTTCTGCCTCTGCAGGTGGGTGCCACCGCGCCGAAAGCCGAGGAATCCGCCGCGCGGTTCGTGCTTCGGGACGTCGAAGAACGCTACGGCGTCGTGCGCGGCAAGTGGTGGGTCGCGGGCTGGGTCGAGCCCTTTGAGGTCCGCGAGGTGCGCGTGGGGCGGCGGTCGTACCGCAGGCTCGCGCAGCCCATCACCAATCAGCTGCGGTTGATCCAGGTGCAAGACGGAGAAGGGCTGCCCCTGGGGTTTCTGTACCTGTCGCCGGAGGGCGCGGCGCCGGCCGCGTGGCCCGCGCTCCTCGCGCAGGCCGACAGCCCCGCCAACCGCCGCAAGCGCATCGAAGCGTACCTGCTCCAGGTCGAAGAGGCAGCCTACGAGGCCCTGGCGCGTTCACCGGCAAAGACGGAAGGGATCCGGGATTTGCAGGAGTTCTATAAGAGCCTCTTGAACGCCTATCAGATCTATCCCGATGATCCCCGCTTCGCGGGGTACTCCGATCGCCCGACCGGGGCCAAGAAAGCGGGGCCCCGCGAGTCTCCGGACGCCGAGGCGAAAAGATTACTCGGAGCCGACTTCTTTGAAGCCCTCTCCCGCGCGCAGGCCAGGGGCAGTCACGTGGCGTTTTCGTACTTCAGGCCGGATCGGCGCCTGCACGCTATTTTTACCGAGTACTTGAAGCGACTGGCGACGACGGCTCAGTAATTGGGCGTCGTACAGAATGGCGGCTGCGTCTGAGCCGGGTCCGAGACCTGGTAGACGGCGGGCTCCAGGCGGGCCGCCTTCTTATGGTCTTCGGCAAACGGCCCCAGGCCCGGTCCCGACGTGGGTGTCAGCGGCGTGTTGAAGAGCGAGTTGGACGGAAACGACGCATCCGGACCGCAGCAGCCCTCGGAGGGGACCTGCTTGTTCAGTGATCGGATGCCG
>DATJFU010000318.1:0-4761 GCA_035495495.1 Bdellovibrionota bacterium | reverse complement strand
ATGTGGCTCCACGGCCCAGATCCCGGTCTTGGCTCCAGCGTGGCGGGGACCGAGTAGCTCCGGAAACAGGCCGTGCCCCAGGAACGCGCCGTAGGTGTGGAGGGTGAACGGAAACAGAAGCCCCGGGAGGCCCTCGAAAGGGATGCGGTAGAGCCGGTGGCCCAGCACCCGAAACGGGTACTTGGCGTGGCAGTTCTGGTAGCCCGCCTCGACGACGCGCCTATCGACCGCGGCCCAGATATCCGAGGGGCTGAGCTTGGGGTCGGCGAACAGACGTGGAATCTCGGCCCGAATCTCGCGTAAGAAATTCTCCGCCTTGCGCAACCTGGGCTGCTCGGTCAGCGAGCAGGTGTAACCGATGTCCCCGGCGTAGCCGCCGACCACGGGCGCGACGTCGAGGATCACCACGTCGTCGGGCCGGAGCGCCCGCTCGGTCGGAAAGAAATAGCCGTAGGTCCTGAAGCGGTGGAATCTCGAACGGTCACCGAACCAGGCCAGCGGCTTGTGAAAGAACGCCTTCACGCCTCGATCGCGCAGGTAGGTCTCCATGTGCGCGGCCGCCTGCCGCTCAGTCCAACCTTCGCGCATGGCCGCCGCCGTGGCCAGCGCGGCATCGTAGGCCAGGCGCTGGGCATCCCTGAATCCCTCGAGATCCTCGACCCTGGGCACGCGCCGCGAGGACGTCGGGATCTTGGAGAGAATGGCTCCGATGGAGCTCACCTCCCCCTCCGGTTCAACTCGTCGATCTGGGAGTTCAGGGTCCAGTAGTCGTAGAAGTAGCCGACGAGAAAGAGCCCGCCGGTCAGCAGGTAGATGAGTCCGGTGACCCATTTGCCCATGTACAGCCGGTGGGCGCCAAAGACCCCGAGAAAGGTCAGGAGCAGCCAGGCCACCGTGTAGTCGATCGGCCCCGCTTTGTACCTGAAGTCCGCGTCAGCATCCATGAGCGGGATCAAGAAGAGATCCACGATCCACCCGATGCCAAAGAGCCCCAGCGTGAAGAAGTAGAGCGTGCCCGTCCAAGGACGCCCGAAATAAAACCGATGGGACCCTGTGAATCCGAAGATCCAGAGCAGGTAACCCACCACCACGCTGTGACTGCTGTCGCTGTTCGACGAAGAAGACATGGTCACCCTTTATCACTCTTGTCGGCCCGCGACTGCTCGACCGCGTGAAATCCGCCCCAGGTGGCGCATCGGCCTCCCTCGCCGGTCAGGCGTTCGCGGTAGTGCGCGCAAAGGGCGTAGGTCCTGTAGGGCGCGCCTTCCCATCCGTCTACGAGAAAGCAGCCGTTCTCCTCGAAGATCACCTTGAGGTGGGACGCCGGCGCCCAGCGCGAGATCACGGCCCGATTGGGCGAGTACGGCGACGGCGCCGCTGAGCCCGGATAGAATCCCACCTCGAAGTCGGGATCCACCCAGGTATCCAGCGTGTCGAGATCCCTCGAGGCCGCGAAGTCCTTGATGGCCCGCCTGAACTCGTCGATCGTGCCGCACTTTGGCCAGTTACGATTGAGGGACTCGATGCGAGCCTTGAGAACGGTGTGGGCCATGAAGCCCTCGTGCTCATCCCAGGCCCAGTCGGCTTGGGCCAGGCCCCAGCGGTAGAGGTCGGCCGCCGAATCCCTTCGGCCCGCCTGCCTAAAGCAGTCGGCCACTTCAAAGAGCGAGTCGTTGAAGCGCCAAACCCCGTTGGGCTCTTCGGCCGCGCCACCGTCGCCCCAGCAGTCGTCCCGGTAGGTTTCGAACGTCACCTTTTTTCGCTCGCACTCGTGCGTTTCGCGAATCCGCTTCCACGCCTCGAGACAGGTCGGGGCGCCCTCGCCGCCGGTGCGGGCCGCCATCCGCCGAGCTAAGATCTGGGAGCAACCGCCACCCAGGAGCGCCAGGGTGAGACATCCCAACACCACCCAAAACGGAGCCTTTTTCATGGAATCCAGCATAGCTTTGGGCGGCCAGGGCCCCAAGGACGTCCCGGCCAATCCTCCGATTTCAAAAGATAATTTAAATTTGTTAAGAACGCCCTAAGAATAATTGGACCACCGCGTCAAGATTCGTTAACATCTTCGAGAGTCGGACATCTTGGGTAGGACGTAAGCGCTCCCCCTCTCGAAAAAAGGAGGTGGAAGATGTCGCCGGAAGACAAGCGGGACCAACCTCTGCAGTACTTCATCGCTGAACAGGGTCCCGTACAAATCGTGTCATTGGTGGGCCAGATCAACCGGGAGAACGAACCGGTCCTGCAGAAGTGCGTGAAAGAGATCCTGGGCAGAAACGCAGCCTGGGTGATCTTCAACTTCAGGGACATCTCCCTGGACATCGATCGCAAGATGTTCAGGATTCTCGTCCAGGCCCAGAAGACCCTGCGCGAAAAGCCCAAGGTGGTGCGGATCTGCGGACTGCACCCGGAGCTTTACGCGCAGCTCGTCGAGCAGGGCGTGATCCGGCAAGAAGAAGTGTTTGCGAACGTGGCCGAGGTCATCGCGGCCATCCAGGCGGGCTGAACGGATCAGTCCAGAAGAGCCCGATAGTCCTCGAACTGGGACGTCTGATCCGGAAAATCCCGGATCGCCTGGTTGATGATCTCCTCCACCACCCCGCGGCGCCGGCCCATGGCCACGGATTTCTCGATGACGCCCAGATAGAGCGCCGGCGACTTGATCCCCTGCTTGAGGAGGTCCACCCCAAAGGTCACGCACTGCTTGGGGTCGCCCTGGCGGTAGATGTCGTCGAACTGCGCGAGGAGAACCTCGGCGTTCTGGGCGACGGCGGCATCGTCATTGAGCAACGGCTGGGCCTCACGCGCCACCCCACATCGGATCATGGCCGTGGCCACCGAAACGCGGGCGGATGGGTTTCCATCCGCCAGCTCCCAAGCCCGCTTGAAGTAGTCCACGGCCGTCTTGGCCCGGTCGCGGATGACCAGCGATCGCGCCGCCAAGACCAGGGCGCCCGACAGCGCGCGCAGGATCTTGGGATCGGTCATCTTCCACTTTCTGAGAAGCTCCTGGTACGAGACCAGGTCGTCCAGGTGTTTGGACGCCAACGAAAGCCGAAGCACCTCGGGCACGCGCTCCGGAAGGAGCGGAAAGTTGCGGAGGCATTTCTCGTGGAATTTATACGCATCGATGGGCTTGCCCAGGTCCAGGAGCGACCGCGACAGGCCCACGAGGCAGCGGTAGTCGCTCGAGTTGATCCGCAGGCCCTCGGTAAAGTATTTGCTCGCGTCGACCGGCTTGCCCCGCTCGAGCTCGAGCTCGCCCAAGCTCGCGTGCGCGTCCGACTCGGTGGAGGCGAGGCCATGGGCCTTCTGAAACTCGTGGATCGCCACGTCGACATTGCCGCCGGCCCAGCGCACCGCCCGAGCGGACCTCAGCGTTTTTTCGTAGAGCGAGGGTTGATCGACCTTGCGGACGGCGTCTCCCACCTCACGGGCCACCGACGCGAATCCCAGGGGCTTGAGCAGCACGCCGTCGACCTCGTCCCGCGCCGCGGCCGTCTTGGCGTGGGGCAGCCCGGGGTCCGCCATATAAAACACGGTGGTGTTCTGCGCGGCCTCGGCCTTTTTTCTGAACTCGGCCAGCATCTCGATCGCGGGTGCGCCCACGGCCGGATACTCCATGAGGATTACCTGGGGCTTTTTGATCAACGCGGCCTTCACGCCCAGGCGGTGGTTCTCGACGATCGTGATCTTGTCGGCCGTGAACCCGAGCTCGGCAAGGAGCGCCTTGAGCTTGGTCCTCGCGACGCCGTCGGGCTCGACGCAGACGGCGACCTTTCTGGCAAAGAGCTGCTTGATGGACTGAACGTCCGCCACGTCAGAGGCTCCGCCGGGGAGAGACCATGACGTTGCCAAAGAGCAGTCCGGCCACGATCGAGGCGGCCACCACCACGACGGTAAACGCCGTGTCCATGCCGGTGATGACGTCATGGTCAAACAACGAAGAGAGGCTGCGGTACCCCAGGCTGCCAGGCACCAAAATCAGAAGTCCTGGCAGAACCATGAGGGTCGCCGGCCGCGACATGATCCGGGCAAACAGGTTGGCCGCGGCCCCCAGGGCCCAGCCGCCGGCAAAGGCGCCGATCCGGGGACCCAGCCACTGCTGGCCCAGCGCCGCGCTCACGTAGGCCAGGGCTCCGGCGAGCACGACCCAGCCCGTATCCCGCGGCCGCGCGCGAAACAAGACCACCGCGGTCAGCGACGCCGAGATCACCGCCAATGGGATCCAGTGAGCCGGCGCCGGCGAGCTCGCGACGATCCAGGGCCGCGCGCCCAGAAGCTCCGCGGCCCTCGCTCCGAGAGCCGCGCCAAAGACCAGCTTGAGGAGCGTCGCGACCGCCTGCATGAGGCGCGCGGTGCCCGAGACCAGATTGTCGGTGGCGAGCTCAGACATGGCGATCGTGAGCGTGAGGCCCGGAAACTGCGAGATGAGCCCGGCGAGAACCACGACGGGCACCGAGACCTTGGGGAGCGCGAGCGCCGCCAGAGAGGCCACCAGGGTCGCCGCGAACGCGGCGAGGGCCTCGCGCAGTCGCTCGACACCCTGAAAGCGCCGGGCCCCCGCCCCGATGAGGCCGACGCCGAGCCCGAGCACAAAAGCCACGGCCACGTCCCAGAATCCGGCGCGAAAGAAAACGGAGATCGCCGCCGACGAGATCCCCTGGCAAAGCACGGAGAGCCAGGGAGCGTAGCGGTCCCGCGCGCCGAGGATGCGCGAGATGCGCTTGGACCCTTCGGCGGGCGTCAGCGCCCCGCTCACCA
>DATJFU010000317.1:0-10174 GCA_035495495.1 Bdellovibrionota bacterium | reverse complement strand
GTCGGCGTTGCGCTCCTCGCGCTGATTGTGGGCCTCATTCAGGTTGCGAACCTGGCGTTCGTGGCCTTCTTGAAGATTGCTGAGGTGTTGAGCCGACTGCGTGCGCTCCTGCTCCAAGGTGCGGCGCAGTTCTTCATTCTGCTTGCGGAGTTCGCCTTCGGCGGCGGGTTCCATGCGGCCGTAGCGATTGTAGCGGGCTTCACTGAGCTGGGCCTCGTAGTCGTGCTTCTGCTGCTCGAGGCGATCCGTGTAGTTGTCCCGGATGTCGTTGACCGTGTCCTCGTATTCTTTCTCTTGCTTGCGCTGGGCATCGACGTAGTTGTCTTCGACGGTCTTGACCTGCTCCTCGACCCCCTTACGTGAACGGGCGGCGTCCTCCTTGAGGTCGTTTTCCATCTCACCCAACGAACGGGTGTAGAGAGAGATCTGCTGGGATGGCGTGATCGAAGACATAGTGCTTGGGTCCTCACCCTCCTCCTTTCAGGAAGCCACGGCCCGGCCTCCCGCGTCGAGTCGGCAGGGAGTGCCGGGCGGCACTAACGCGGTGCAAAGTAGTGTTTCCGTCTTGCCCGGTTCCGGGGCGCCGGGGTACTCCCTGGCCCTCCTATGGAAATGACGGCCGAAGCCGATTCCACCCCTCTGATGAAGCAGTACTGGGACCTGAAGCGCGAAGCCGGGGACTCCCTTCTGTTCTTCAGGATGGGCGATTTTTACGAGCTCTTTGGCGACGACGCGGTCGAGGCCTCACGGATCCTCGAGATCACCCTCACCTCCCGCGATCGCAACAAGCCCAACCCCCTGCCCATGGCGGGCGTGCCCCATCACTCGGCCCAGGGGTACATCCAAAAACTGCTTCAATCCGGCCGCAAAGTGGCCATCGGCGAGCAGATGGACGAGCCGACGGCCGGCAAGGGCATCGTCCGCCGTGAGATCACCCGCATTTTCACACCCGCGGTGCAGTTCGACCTCGAGGGATCGGAGAGCGCCTATCTCGCGACGGTTCTCCGTGAGGGCGACCCTCGGCCCGGCGCGGCCCCACGCTGGATCCTGGCATGCCTCGAGCCCGCCACCGGCGAGGTCCTGACGGGCGGTCCCCTTTCGGAGACCGAACTCTCGGATGAGCTCTCACGCCTGCCGATTCGGCACCTGCTCCGAATCGAGGGCCACCTGCCCAACGAGGTGATCGAGCGCTTTCGCCTCGACGCCCCGCCGAGCGCGCTCGTGGAGGATCTGCCGGCCAACTACCTGAGCGAAGCCCGGGCGGTGGAAGCCGTTCGCACCTGTTACGGCATCGAAAATCTCGACGCTCTCTTCGCATCCACTCCCGAGGCCGTGGCCGTCGGCCACCTGATTCACTACGCAACTCGCACCCAACAGCGCGAACGGCTCGAGCACCTGGCGCCGCCCGCCCCGCTCCACGCCCCGACGGCGCTCGTGTACGGGCCGCGCACGCCCGAGCACCTGGACCTCTTGCCGCGTCCGGACGGCTCGCCCAGCGTCTACCAGTTCATCAACCGCACGCGCTCGGCTTTGGGCGCCCGCCGCCTGCGCCGATGGCTCCTCGAGCCCCTGCGCAACGCGGACGAGGTGCTGCTCCGTCAGACCGCCGTGCGCGAGCTCGCGGGGGACGCCCATCGCCTCACCCTGCTGTCGGCTAAGCTGGGCGAGATCTACGATCTCGAACGGATCTTGGGACGAATCACGACGCGCTTGGCGAGCCCCCGGGATGCCCTGGCCCTCGCCCGAACGCTCGGCGCAACCGCTCCCCTCGCCCAGCAGCTCACGGGCGTCCAGTCCGCCGGCCTGCGCCGGCTTGCGGGGGATCTCACCCAGACCGCGGCCGACGTCGCCCCCCTCGCCCAGAGGCTTCTGGCCATCCTTCGCAACGAGCCCCCGCACGTGGCCCGAGAAGGCGGCGTCTTCAACCGCGGGACCGACCCCGAGCTCGACCGCCTCATCGACCTGACCGAGCAAGGCCAGCGCTGGCTCGTGGATCTCGAGAACCGCGAGCGCGAAGCGACGGGGATCTCGAGCCTGAAGGTTCGGTACAACCGGGTCTTTGGCTACTACATCGAGATCACCAAGGCCAACCTCAAGGCCGTGCCCGACCGCTACCAGCGCAAGCAGAGCATGGCCAACGCGGAGCGCTTCTTCACGGAGGAGCTCAAGCGCTTTGAGGACGAAATTCTCACGGCCGAGTCCCGGCGCCAGTCCCTCGAGCTCCGGTTGTTTGAAGGCGTCCTCGATTCGATCCGCGACGCCCACGGGGCCATTTCAAAGGCGGCCAAGACTCTGGGCGAGCTCGACGCGTTGGCTTCACTCTCGCGTCTCGCAGCCGAGCCGGGCTGGGTTTTTCCGGAGATTGACGACTCGCTAGACCTCAACATCGAAGGAGGCCGGCATCCCCTGGTGGATCGCTCGGCCGGGGGACGTTTCGTCCCCAACGACCTGGTCCTGCATCCCGAAACACGCCGGGTGCTCCTGATCACCGGCCCCAACATGGGCGGTAAGAGCACCGTCATGCGCCAGGCCGCGCTCATGGTGATCCTGGGCCAGATGGGCGCACCCGTCCCCGCCGTGCGCGCCCGCTGGGGCGCCGTATCGGCCGTGTACACCCGCATCGGCGCCCACGACTCCATCGCCCGCGGCCAGAGCACGTTCATGGTCGAGATGGGCGAACTCGCCCACATCCTTCACCACGCCGACGAACGCGCCCTGATTCTCCTCGATGAGATCGGCCGTGGAACCAGCACCTACGACGGCATCAGCGTGGCGTGCGCCACGATGGAGTGGATCTGCCGCAAGGTGCGGGCCCGCACCCTGTTCGCGACCCACTACCACGAGCTCACCCGGCTCGATGCCCAGTTCAGGACCCTCAAGAACGCCCATATGGCCGTCGAGGGCGCCAAGGCCTTGGACGGCGGCGGCCTCAGGTTTCTCTACAAGCTGCGCGAAGGCGCCGCGAACGAGAGCTTCGGCGTGCACGTCGCCCGCCTGGCGGGCCTGCCCCAACCGATCATCGAGCGCGCCTGGAAGATCCTGGCCGAGCTCGAACGCGGCGGCACCCAGCAGGCCCTCATGGGCGCCGTCCCCCGGCAGTCGGACAACCAGCTCTCGTTCTTTGACCTGGCCTCGACCGAGCCGCCTCCGCCGCCGGAGCCGGTGCTCCCCGTGGCCCCTCCCGAACATCCGGTGATCGGTGAGCTGAGGTCCCTGGACCCCAACGGACTCACTCCTCTCCAGGCCCTCGGCTTGCTCGCGGAGCTAAAAAACCGGCTCTAATTGGCGCAGCAACGAAAGCCTTGTTGATAAAACGCGTGCTTTTCGTCGTGGCTGCGCGTCGACGGCCGGCAGCGCGTGCGCACCGGACCCCAGTAGCCGCCCTTGAGGATCGTCTTGCGGCCACCCGGCACGCTGCTCTGGGTCCACTCATCCACGTTTCCGGTCAGATCGTAGACGCCAAAGACACTCTTGCAGCCCGGCATCGAGCCGCTCGGGAGGCCCTTCCACAGGCGGGCCATCTCGGCGCCCGAACGGTCCAGGTTCCGCGGAAGCATGCGGTCGCCGTGAAACGGGATCCATTCCTTGTCGATGTTGCAGGTCTTGGGGTCGCGCTCAAAGCCGTACGGATATGGCAGCGCCTCGGGACCTTCGCAGGCAAAGTTCCACTCCTCCTCGGTGCAGAGGCGCTTGCCCTCACTCTCGCAGATGGCCTTGGACTCGGGCCATGTGACCATGATCATGGGGTTCAGGCCCTTGACGTTGGGGTACTCAAAGCGGTCCATGCAAAACGACATGGGCTTAGTCGGCAACGAGCGCTCCTCGTCGCGCCACTTGTCCTCGTCAAACTGGATGCAACGATCCGGGTAGCCCGGGCGCTGTTTCGTCGCCCAGCCGCCGTGGCTGATCCAGCTCGAGCACCGGCGCGCCTCGCGCTCTTCGATCGAGAGCGGCGACTGCTGAAACTCCTGCCAAGCGACCTTGCTCCCCACCCTCATCTCACCTTTGACTTCGACCATGCCGACGGGACACGCGCCACGCGTGCCTTCGCGAGCGTCGGTCTGCTCGGGGGTTTCTTCTGCGGTGGAATCCTTCTGCCAGTGCTTGTTGTCGACCAGGGTCCAGCCAGGAACCGAGGCGACGACAGAAAGAGAGTTCAGAGAAAACGCGGAGAGAGAGAAAACCGCAATCCAGCGGGCGATACGCATCCAAGACCTTCCCATTGAGTCTTTGGGTTCCGCATCCCGGAGAACGGAAGATACCAAAAACTGACTAATTTAGTCAAACAAAAAACATACGGGCCCATGCTAGGGTCCAGCCATGATTTCCACGCTGGTTCTAGCATCTCTCCTCGCCCTCCCCGACCGCGCGGTCTTCGTGGACGATGACCGAGTCGACGCCTACGAGGCGCCATCCGAGCTCGCGAGGCGGGTGATCGAGGGCACGGCGGTCATGTTCTACGGCGGATCCCTCACCGCCGCGGCTGACGGGGGCGCGACGGTAGAAGGCTCGACCTACGGCGAACGCTTTGGTCTCTGCCCCGACGCGCGGTTTGCCGAGCAGCCGGCGCCCGGTCTTTGCTCGGGGTTTCTGGTCGCCCCCGACCTCGTCGTCACGGCCGGCCACTGCATGGCACACCCCTTTGATTGCACCAATAACGTCTGGGCCTTTGGGTTCCGCATGGACTCGGCATCCGACGCGCGCACGCGCTTTGAGCCCGACGACCTCTATCACTGCAAGGCGGTCGTGAATCAGGTGAGCGACTCGGACACCCGCCGCGACTTTGCGGTGGTGAGACTCGACCGCCCGGTCGTGGGCCGAAATCCCCTCAAACTCCGCGGCTCCGACCCCGCCACACTGGGCGAGCCCCTCGCGCTCGCGGGGTACCCGGGGGGCCTCCCGGTCAAATGGGTGGGCGTCGGCGCGTGGACCGGGTCGACCCATCCCAGAACCTTTCTCGCGAGCCTGGACGCCTTTGGTGGAAACTCGGGCTCCCCCGTGGTGCGCCTCTCGACCGGAGAGGTCGAGGGGATCCTCATCGCCGGCGCCGGCCACGATGACTACGCGCCCGATTCGGCTGGCGGCTGCTCGCGCCCCATCGTCTATCCCGACGAGCCGGGGCGCGGGGTCGAGGTCGAGAAGATCTCAAACCTCTGGGAGCGCTAGCGGAGCCCCGGAAACTCGGCGGCGATCTTGGCCCACGCCTTCTTGAGCGGCGCGCCCACGGGGGCCTGTCCATCCACGAAAAAGAACCCCTCTGAGTGGACCTGTGCCCACGCGCCGCCATCCACCTCGGCGGCGCTCCAGGATGAGTGTGAGCGATACACCCGCGTGCCGCGGGTCACCTTGTGGCGGGTCACTACGTAACGGGTCTCGATGCGGCCCAGTTCCTCGGCCTTCTTCGCCCACGCGGGCAACACCCGCGGCAGATCCCAGAGCCCCTTGCGCCATGCCCGCTCACCGTCGCTCTGCTCGAGCCAGATCCGCCCCTCGGGATCGACCAGGCAGTGCACCTCCTCTTGGACCTGGAGCCACTCCTTTCGCGCCTTCTTGGGCGGAAAGCTCTCCCAGTCGCCCTCTTTTCGCGCTTCGCACGAGGTCTCGACGGGACACGACTCACAGAGCGGATTACGGGGCGTGCAGACCGTGGCTCCGAGTTCCATCAGGGCCTGGTTAAAGTCCCGGGGCTTGCCGCCCATCTGCGCGGCCGCTTGGACCGCCTCGGTCGCCAGACGCCAGAGTTCCCGCTTACCGGTACCCGCGTCGCTCACCCGCTCGAGCCGGCTCAGGACCCGCTCCACGTTACCGTCCAGGATGGGCACGGCCTCGTTGAACGCGATCGAGACCACGGCCCCCGCCGTGTAAGGTCCGACGCCGGGCACCTCGAGCCAACCCTCGACGGTGCGCGGAAACCCCTCGCCGCGGGCGAGACGCTCGGCCAGGTGCTTAGCGCCCCGGTGCAGGTTGCGGGCACGGGAGTAGTAGCCCAGACCCGCCCAAAGTCCGAGGACGCGCTCCTCGGGGGCCGCCGCCAAATCCTCGACGGTGGCAAAGCTCTCCATGAAGCGGTTGAAGTAAGGAATCACGGTCGCAACCTGGGTCTGCTGCAGCATGATCTCCGAGACCCAGACGCGGTAGGGCGCGCTGTCATTTCTCCACGGCAAATCCCGCCCTGCACGAGAATACCAGTCCAAAAGGGAGCGCCACTTGCCCATGCCCTGCGTGATCCCATAAGCTGAGGGAGTTTCACAAGGGGTTATGGAGGACCCCGCCGTCATGCGCCGAGCCGCTCGCCTACTCCTCTTTATCTCTGTCCTCGCCCCGATGACCGCAAAGGCCGCGCCCGGCTTTTTGGTCGTCATCGACGCCGGCCACGGCGGCGCGGACCGGGGCGCCACCGTCCACGAGGGCGGCCGCCTCATCGCCGAGAAGGAGCTGACCCTGCGCCTGGCCCTGGCCACGGCCCAGGAGCTCCGCGCCCACGGCATCCGCGTGGTGCTGACCCGCGAAGAAGACCGCGACGTGGCCCTCACCGAGCGCACGGCCCTGGCCAACCGCCTGGGCGCCCAGGTCTTTTTGTCTCTCCACATGAACTCGGCCGCCGACGGCAAGTCCGGCGAGGGGGTCGAGACCTACATCCTCAACGGTTCTTCGGACAAAGCCTCACGCCGCCTGGCCGACCTCGAGAACGCGGTCCTGACGGGAAGCGTGGCCCGGGGCCACGCCGCGACGGACGTGAGCCTCATCATCAAAGACCTGCTCATCGACGGTAACCTCACCGACAGCAAGCGCCTGGCCTGCGCGGTCCAGGGCCAGCTCGTGCACGGCGCCCATAGCGGCGCCCGCAACCGGGGCGTGCGCCAGGCCCTCTTCTACGTTCTCCTCGGAGCCGACATGCCCTCCGCCCTGGTCGAGGCCGGATTTCTCGACAACCCCAAGGACCGCCACCGCCTCATGGACACGCGCTCGCGCCGTGAACTCGCCAAGGCCATCGCCCAGGCCGTGCTGAGCTTCAGGGACACGCGCAGAAACGGCCGCCACGACGGCCGGGTCGCTTCAATGCGCGGTTTGGGCACCTGTCTGGTCCGTTGACAGGATTCGCTCTCACGCAGGATCCGCCGCCTGATCGCCCGCCTTTCCGGCAACGATAAAATCACTTAAATAACAATTATTTATGCCTTGGTGTCAAAAAAGACCCACCTTGGCACCCCCCTTGCTCTAATGGTCCCCGTGATGTGGTCGTGACGCGCCCAAAGTGTAGTTGGCGTCACATAGCTGTGTTGAGTGGAAGCAGAAGTGAGTGGAGGTAGAAATTTTATGAACAAGAATCAAAAGAAAGCGGCTGCTCTTCTTGCCCTCGGTCTCGCCGTCCTTTCGGGATGCGGTGGCTCTTCGCCTCCGCCCTCGATGTTCGGCGGCATTCCGGGAAGCTCGACTGGTGGTCTTCCCCTGGGATCCGGTGGCTGTATCCCGATCCAATCGCCGATTGGATTCTCGGGCCAAAATATTCATTTCGACACCTACAACCTGGTGGGCGGCAACCTGCCCCCCATCGATTACTGGCCGACCAAGGTTGAAGGTATGGTCGCCGTCGGCGGCGGCGGCGTGAGCGGCGTCTCGGGTTCGTTGCCCATGCAGGGCAGCGGCTTCGACGGCTCGCTGCAGATCAACGTGCTGATGCCCCAGCAGCAGCCCTACGGCACGCAGCCTTACGGCACGACCCAGCCGTATCCCTACACGCAGCCGACCTACGGGTACAACTCGTACCCCACGGGCCGCGCGAACGTGCAGGGCACGCTCAGCATCAGCCCGACGACCCAGTACGAGATCATGCAGTCCCAGCTCCAGAGCTCCGGCTACACCTACGGGATGCCGGTTCCTGGAACCTACTCGGGCACTCCTTACACGAACGTGACCCAGCCGATGGGCGTGCAGCAAGCATGCGTCAGCGGCGTGGCCTTCAACATGGGCTACCAGGTCAACCGTCCTTACGGAAAGTTCTACATCTACCTGAACGGCACGGGCCACGGCTTTACGCTGGGCTTCTAAGTCGGACAGTAGATCGAACAAGTTCTCATCACCCGCCGGGCTGAAAAGGCCGGCGGGATGGAGAAACGGCGGGATCTGCGAACACCCGCCGACCCTAACGGAAACAGCGGTACGTCAGCGGTAGTGATAGCAGTGCGATAGCGGAGCAGGGGCCTGTGGAGCGGAAGTGAAGACGCGGCCCAAGTCGACAGTGTGGAAGTGAAACCGTAAGGGTACGGCGCGCATCAAAGAATAGATCCTGCCCGGACTCGCAGTCTGGGCAACAGCGAGATCCAAAATGAAGAAGGGGCCAGCTGAATACCTCCAGCTGGCCCCTTCGACTTTTCTGTCCATCGCTACCGAACGAAACTCACCGAAACAGAAGCTGAAACAGCCCGCCCACGTAGATCGACTCCGCGTCGTGGTCCGAGGCGAACTCGCCGATCGAGTGCGAGGGCACCGACCAGTAGCTTGCCGAGGCGTGCACGCCGACCTGACCCATCACGTTGGGGCTGAACAAGAAGTTATAGAGAACCTTCACGTCGCCCTCGAGGCCGTAGTCCGAGAAGTCAGCCATGTTGGGACGGAAGCCGGCGTAGCCCTCGATCTGAAGATGGTTGTTGAGGGTGCGTAGAGTGCCGGTGACGCCCATGTTGAGGCGGGGCATGACGGCGACGCCGCTCTCGCCCGGGACGTTGAAGCCGGTGTCGAGACTCGCGCCCAAGAAGCCCATCAGGTGGGCGCCCAGGTACTGCTCGCTGTTGGAGTTGTTCAGAAAGTTCATGACCACGTTGGCCTCGAGCCACCGGGCCATGAGGCGCGAGGACTGGATGTCCCACTGAAAGTCGAGCAGCTCACCGCTCACACCCACCATTCCTTCCGGAACGCAGTGGTTGAACATGGCGGTGAAAGGAGCATGGCTCTCGCCCGAGTCGGCATCCTTGCAAAAGAACTGGGCCTCGGTCTCGGCAAGCTTGATCCTGAGACGGACGCCGCCGGCGTCGGGAAGATAGAGGGCCGCGAACCGGATGAGCTCGAGGTCGCCCGTGGGCGTGTTGAGCCCGACGACGTCCATCCCAAACCGGATGGCGCCTCCGGCCAGTCCATTCGAGAACTCCACGCCACCCTCGATCGAGGGGTGCAGAAGGCGCATGCCCTTGATGAGGTTTTCGACCTGCTGTTCGCAGTGGGGGTCCACGATGCCGCCACAGAGAACGGAGCTGTCGGCGGCAGGGGTGGGCTGATCGGCAGTGCCTGGATTAATGTCTGAAATTTCAATGAGTTGGCCACCAAAGGCCGGGGCCGAGACGGTGCCCAGGGTGAGGGCGAGGGCCAAGGCTTGAGAAAGATTCCACCTCATGATGACACGGCGTATCATTTCAGACTAAATCTGACAAGTTTCGCCTGGAGTATGCTGTAGGGATGGATCTAGGGACCGCGATCCAGGCCTTCTTGGATACCCGGCGCCTGACGGCGTCGGCCTCGCCCCTCACGGTCGAGAGCTACGGCCGGGACCTCCGGGATTTTGCCTCGACGGCGGGGGGCGAAGCGCGCTCCATCGGGGAGCTGGGACCCTCCGATCTCGAGCGGTTCTTGGCGTATCTTCATGGCAAGGGCCAGGCCGCCACCTCGGTGGCCCGAAAGACCACGTCCCTGCGCCAGTTCTTTCGCCATTGCTGCGCCGAGGGCTGGCTGACCGAGGACCCCAGCCGGGACCTGCCTTCGCCCCGGGGGGACCGCAGGATCCCCGACCCCCTTTCAGAAGACGAGATGAACCGGCTCATGGCCGCGTGCGAGCCGGGCCTCGACTATGATGGCCCCAGGGCCGACGATCTGCGGGCCCGGGACCGGGTGCTTCTGCTCGTTCTCTATGCGGCCGGTCTCCGCGTCTCCGAACTCTGCGGGCTCACGCTTTCGCAGCTCGAGCTCGCGGGCCCCTGGATCCGCGTCCGTGGCAAGGGCCGTAAAGAACGCGTGGTACCCCTGGTCCCCGACGTGGCCCGGGCCCTGGCCTCATACCTCGAGGGGCCCCGCCTGCGCCTGGTTGACGGAGCGAACCTGCCTTGGGTGTTTCCGGGACCCAAAGGCACCGCCCTCACCCGGCAGGCCTTTTGGTACCTGCTCCGGCGTCTCGCCCGGACCGCGG
>DATJFU010000316.1:0-6966 GCA_035495495.1 Bdellovibrionota bacterium | reverse complement strand
TTCAAAAATGATCGAGCCTGCTGGATATCTCGATTCTGGGATCCCTTATCTCCGCCCGACAAAAGTACGATCATTGTCTCTCCAACGAAGGCGAAATAGATCCGATATCCAACTCCAAACGCCAGCCGCATCTCATGAAGTCCCTCCCCTAGGTTCTTCACGTCACCCAAGTTCCCTTGTTCCACCCGGCTCAGTCGAGTCAGGACGCGGCCCGCAGTGACCTGATCCTGAATACCGAAGAACCACGTCTCAAACGGCCGCCTTCCGGACGGTTGTTCGTAAACCAAGACGCCTCTAGGTGTCGACCTCACGAAACGCTCCCTCATTGTATCCAAATGGATACCCGATGTCCATTCGATGTATCCATTGGAATACAAACAGACATTCACCCCAGCCAGGCGCGCGGGCCCCATAAGAGGCCCTGCCGCGCCTGTGCTGGCCGGAAGGCTGACTGCATGGGAGGTGCCGGAAATGAAAAACCCCGCCTCGGCCGGTTAAAGCCAAGGCGGGGTTGAGAATTACAGATCAGTGATGCGCCGGGGCCGGAGCGTGGCCAGGACCGGTGTCATCATCGCTGAAGTCCTGGGGCCGGGGCGTTTCGAGCTGGGGCTGCGGGGGAACTTCTTCGTCCGCGTGGGCGAACGGAGAGTCTGAACCCGCTCCGGCGGCGCCGGCGGCGCTGGGGTCGGCCGAAGGCGCAGGCGTGGCCGAATCATCTGAGGGCGTGCTGCCGTCCGAAGGCGTCGCACCCGAGCCCGCCGAGCCGCTACCGGCGGGGGCGGCCGAACCGGCCGGATCCGCTGAAGCCGAACCGGCTGGATCCCCGGAGCCTGAGCCAGCCGAGCCCGCGCCGGGACCCTCGGGCGTCGCTTCGCTGTCGCCGAAGATGAAGTGCCAGATCCGGTCCGAGTACTTGTAGGCCATCCCGGAGGGGATGGTCACGCCCAAGAACGTGCCCACGCGGGTGAGCGCCGTCTGAGCCAGGGTCTTGTTGAACCGGTAGAACTCCTTGCCGAAACGGGTCTCGGTAAAGCGACGACCCACGTATTTTTCGGTCAGCTCGTTCATCTTGGTGATGAATTGGCGCGTGTGACCGATGCGGGTGCGGAACCAGAGCTTGCTCTCGTTGACCACGATGTCGTTGGTCGAGTTGTACAGGGCGCGCTCGTACACCGGCGACCAGCGCGCGAGTTCCGGCGCGTTGGGGACCATCGTGTCGGGCAGGTTGAAGGCGGGGACGTGCTCGCTGTTGAGGTAGCCGCCGCGCAGGTTGATGAACGTGTCCAGGGCCTCGTAGTTCGACACGTACTCGAGGTACAGGTCGCGGAGGCGCAGGGCCTGCTTGTTGAGCTCGTTGCGCCAGTAGTTGTGGGCCACCTGGTTGTCCAGGAGCTCACGGCGGGCGGCCGTCAGCTTGGCCACGGCTTCGGCGTGCATCTCGGAGTGACCGGGGGTGCCTTTCACGGCTTGCTTGAGCTCAGGCAACTTGGCGCGGCCCGCTTTGATCTTGTCGGCGAGCTCGGCCATCTTGCCCTTGAGGCGGGCGAAGTTGGTCTCGCCGATCGAGATGAGGCCGCCCTCGTCTCCGCCCACGGTCAGGCCGCCCAGCTCGCGGCACTTGGTCACGGCCTGGAGCATGCGGCGCTCGGCCGCGGCCACCACGTCGTTCATGCCGAGCTCCGTCGCCTTGTCGGCGCGGATTTTGAGGTACTCGTCCATTTCCATCATGCCGTGGATGTATTTGCTGGTCGCCTCGGCCGTCTCGGTGTTGAGACGGGCGTAGAGGGCCGGACGCTCGTTGACGAACGCGCGGATCATGAGGCGCGTTTGTTCGTAGTCGTTCAGGGCATCGAGCACGCGGTTGGTGCGGCGGATGCGGACCACGTCGTCGATGGTCATGTTCTTGCCCGAGGCGCCGAACAGGGTGCGCCAGTCGCCCTCGGAGATCTTGAACGCGCGAAAGAAGTCGCGGTAGGCGCGGAGGCGCACGCCCATCTTGGCCCACCACGAGAGGCGGGCGCCGTACACGTCGTGCGGAGCCAGGCCGTCGCCCAGGGGGAGCGGAGCGGTCGAGAGCTCGTCGCCCGTGCCCACGGCGTCGATGTCCGGGCCGGCGGCATCAGCCACTGCGCCGGCGGCCGGGTCGGCCGCGCCGGCAGCGGGGGTGCCCGTAGCGGGAGCTTCCGGAACCGGATCCGGATCGGCCGAGAGAAACGCGTTTTCGGTCGTGGACAGGGGTCCCGCGGCCGCTTCTTCGACCGCGCCGCCGGGAACGGCGGGGGCGCTGAAGGGCTTGGGAGCCTGGAGAAACACGATGGACTCGTCCATCAGGTTCTCGATGCCGTTGCTGCGGAGGTGCTCCGCGGCCGACTTCTCGAGAAACTCGCGTTCGGCGGGCGTAAAGACATGGCCTTCTTCGATGGGGCCGGTGGCGCCTTGGGTCTTGCGGAATTCTTCGAACTCCTTGGACATGGTGCCGAACTCGCTGTTGAGGCGGGCGCGGAGGCCGCGGCTCTGGGACCAGCGCATGCGGTCGGTGAAGGAGTGGAGCATGGAGTCCGTGATCTCTTCGCCGGCCTGCGACGTCACGCGGCGGACGATCTGCTCACCGGGTTCAAACTCGCGCAGCACCAGGCGCGCAAAGACGCTCTCGATGGCTTCGCCTTCGGGACCGGCATGCACGGAGATGGTGGAGAAAAGCGCGGCGATGACCGCGAAGGCAGAAAGACGCGCCAACAGACGCGACGAACGACGGCTCGACATTTGGAACACCCCTTTTTCGACTTCCCAAACCGCCGGCTTGGAAGCCGGCCCCTAATCTGAATGGGGCGCGTTATAGGGGCTTAGATGCGACGTGTCAATGCTTGGCTTCGGCCTGTTGCGCGCTGGGTTCTGGAGTTGCAGAACCCGAGACGGCCGCGGGGGCCGCCGTCGGCATGGCCGAAGTCGCCGCAGGGACATCGGTTTCGACGAACACGGCGGACATGGGGTCGCCGGGACGGATGCGTTCCACCACATCCATGCCCTCGATCACCTGGCCAAAGACGGTGTAGCCCCCGTCCAGGTTCGGCTGGGGCGCCAGGGTGATGTAAAACTGCGAGTCGGCCGAGTCGGGGTCCGCGGCGCGGGCCATGGCCACGGCGCCGGTGCGGTGCTGGCGCTTGTTGAACTCGGCTTTGAGGTGCTGGCCGCTGCCGCCCGTGCCGTTGCCCTGGGGGTCGCCGCCCTGGATGACAAAGCCGGGCACCACGCGGTGGAATACGAGGCCGTTGTAGAAGCCTTGCCCCACGAGCTCCAGGATGCGCGCGACGGTCTTGGGGGCGTCGTTGGGATAGAGCTTGAAGCGGATCGTGCCCTTGGGCGTGCGGATGTCGACCACGGCCTTGGAGAGGCCGTCGCCGTCCACGCTCAGGTCCGGATGGGGGTTGCTCACCGGAGCGGCGTCCTTACCGGCGGGAGCCTGGGGCGCGGGCATCGCGGCCTGGTTCTGCGCCTCGGGAGTCGTCGTGGCTTCGGGGGATTCTCCGCCGCGGAAGTGCAGGGCGAGGGCGATCACGCCGCCCGCGACGGCCACCGTGAGAAGAATGGGAACGAGTTTGGTGCGCATCGGTTGACAACTCCTTGAATTCCGGAAAATCTTACCGGACTAAGCCCATGCCTCAAGAAGAATCTCGGACCGACAAAGAATCCACGCGCCCCCAGGGTGCGGGCGGCGTCAATTCCGAGCGGGCCATGGGGTTCTTTGAGCACCTCGACGAGCTCCGCTCCCGGCTCATGCGCTGCCTGGTCGTCTTCATGGTGGGCTTCGTGGGCTGCTACTTTCTCGTCACCGACTGGGTGATGCAATTCCTGAGGGCTCCGCTTTTTCACGCCCTTCCACCCGACCGCCAGAAGCTCTACTTCACGGGTCTCTTTGAGAATTTTCTGACCCATCTCAAGATCGCCGCTGTCACGGCGATCTTCGTGACGTCGCCGTATCTGCTACAACAGGCCTGGGCGTTCGTGGCGCCGGGCCTGTACACCCGCGAGCGCAAGGCGATCGTCCCCTTTGTCGTGTCCGGGACCATTCTCTTCTTCGGGGGCGCGGCCTTTGCGTATTACGTGCTGTTTCCGGCGGCATTCCACTTCTTCATTACCTATGGCCTCGACACGGACGTGCCCCTGCTGACGATCGACGCCTACTACACGACGTGCCTCAAGCTGCTCCTGCTCTTCGGGGCGGCGTTCGAGCTGCCCTTGTTCGTCGTGGGACTCGGGTATTTTGGGATCATCGATGCCCCCTTTCTCCGACAGAACCGGTCCCGGGCCGTGGTGGGGATCACGGTTCTTTGCGCCCTCTTTGCTCCGCCGGACGCCATCTCCATGCTGATCCTCATGGCCCCCCTCGTCCTCATGTACGAGGGGGCCATCCTGGTCGTGGCTTGGATGGGCCGCAAGCGGGCCCGCGAGGCAGGCACTCAAGTCGTTGAAAAGACTTAAGAAACGGACTGTTGCCCCGCATCTGCGCGCGTGCTAACCCAATGCCTTCCTTGCTCATGATTTGTTCATGGGCTTTCCGCGACCCATAAGGGCCGGATAACCGAGAGGGTAAAAACAGATGTCCAAGTCTCTGGCCATTCCTGGCTACGAATCCACTTTCATCACGCGGATCGATCTCGCGGATGAGGGCCTGGCTAAATTCAAAGATAAAGTCCGCAGCATCGTGAAGGAATTCGGTGGCGAAGTCCTGCACGACGAGGACTGGGGCAGCCGCAAGCTGGCCTATTCGATCGGCAAAGAGAGCCGCGGCCGTTACTCGCACGTGGTGTTCACGGGCAAGCCGGGCGTGGTCGCCGAACTCGAGCGTAACTACCGCATGCAAGAACACATCGTCCGCTTCTTGACCCTCAAGATGGCCGACGAGTTCGATACCGCGAAGTACAACGAGACCCGCTACGACTTCAACAAGCGCCAGGCCGAGCAGGCCGAGCGCGACCGTGAACGCGAGCTCCGCGGCGATCGCTTTGGCGACCGCGGTGACCGTGGCGATCGTCCGCGCCGTCCCCGTTTTGACCGGGATGACCGCGACGGCGGTGGCCGCCCCGACCGCGGGGACCGTGGTGATCGTGGCGACCGCGGTGATCGCGGCGGCCGTGGTGGTTACTAATTTTTGAGAAGATCGAGGATTAAAAATGTCTGACGATAAAGAGCAATCCGCAGCTGATGTTTCGGAATCCATCCGCAAGGCCGCCCACGACGACGTGAGCAACGAAGGCCGCGGTGGCCGTGGTGAGAAGCGCATGATGGGCGGCGGCTTTGGCCGCAAAAAAGCCTGCCGTATCTGCACGGACTCCGAGTTCCTGCTCGACTACAAGAACATCCGCGTTCTGCAGTCGTTTCTTTCGGAGCACGGTAAACTCGTGCCCCGCCGGATCTCGGGGAACTGCGCGTTCCACCAGCGGGCCATGACCACCGCCCTCAAGCAGGCGCGGCAACTGGCCCTCGTGGGCTACATCACGCCTGGATACTGAGTGATCGAAGAACAGGGAACCAGCACGGATCCCAGTGGACGGCCCGGGCCTCGGCCCATCGCCGTGGGCGCCCTAAGCGCCCCCCGCTGGATTCGGCTGGTTCCCTTTCTCGTTTCTTCGCTCCTCTACCTGAGCGTCTTCTTTGCCGTGTTCGCTCCGGTCCCGCTGCTTCTGCTCCGGTACCGCGCGGGCTGGCGTTGGCAGGTCTCGGCGCTCCTCACCAACGCCCTCATCGTGGGCCTCTTGGGCGGGCTCCCGTCGGCCGGCCTCTTTCTCGCCACCATCGGCACCTGCTCCGCGTTTCTTCCCTATGCCCTTGAGCGCTTTCGCGGCCGGCCGGACCGCGCCATCGGCGCGACCGTGGGGGCCATGATGTTGGCCGTTCTCGCCGGCGCGGGTGGAATGTGGGCCGTCTCCGGCCGCCACCCGGTGCGCGAGCTCAAGACCGCGGCGCAGACCGTGGTGCAAAAACTCCGTGAAGTTTCGGGGACCCCGGCATCCCAGTGGACGCAGACCCCCGAGGAGCTCCAGCGCGAGCTTCTGGTCGAGCTGCCCTCCGGCGCCCTGATCCTTTCGCTCCTCCTGGTTTGGGCCAACATGCTCGTCCTGACCCGGGTCTCTCCCGGCCTGGGACGCAACGTCGTGGGCGCGCCCGAGGGCTTCTTTAAGCGGTGGCGCAACCCCGACTGGATGGTCTGGCCGACGATCGTGGCGGGGTTCAGCCTGCTCTCGGATTTCGGTCCTGTTTCTGACGTGGGGATCAACGTCTTCAAGGTTCTCATGGCCCTCTACGGGCTCCAGGGCATGGCCATCCTGGCCTGGATTCTGGACGTTTGGCAGGTCAAGGGATTGATCCGGACCTGCCTCTTTGTTTTGATCGCCACCACCGGAGTTCCCCTGCTTTTGGCCATGGGGTTCTTCGACCTGTGGTTTGACTTTAGGGCTAAGTTCAGGCAATCGTAAGCATCTTTTGGAGAGTGCATATGAAGGTTATTCTGCGCGAAAACGTTGAGAATTTGGGTCAGATCGGTGACGTCAAGAACGTCAGCGCCGGTTACGCCCGCAACTTTCTCCTGCCCCGCAAGCTCGTGGTGCTCGCCGACGAGGCGAACATCAAGGAGATGGAGCACCACCGCCGCACGCTCGAGAAGAAGCGCGCCGCCGCCCGCGCGGGTGCCGAAGCCATCGCTTCTAAACTCTCCGAGCAGAGCCTGACGTTCACCCGCAAGGTGGGCAAGGGCGACAAGCTGTTCGGATCCGTGTCGGCCTCCGACATCGTTGCCGAGCTCGTCAAGGCGGGCTTCAAGGTCAACAAGTCGATGGTCCAGCTCGACGACACCATCAAAACCCTCGGCGTTCACCCCATCGCGGTGAAGATCCAGCCCGAGGTGGTCGCCACCGTGAAGGTCTGGGTGGCCAAAGACGAAAAAGCGTCAGCCGCCGGGGAGTAATCCCC
>DATJFU010000315.1:0-5644 GCA_035495495.1 Bdellovibrionota bacterium | reverse complement strand
GACGGCGGAGGGGATGCGGCCCAGGAGTGCCGACACTTCGGAACCGGCCTGGGTAAAACGGAACATGTTATCCACGAACAGAAGAACGTCCTGGTTCTCCTCGTCCCGGAAGTATTCGGCGGTCGCGAGGGCCGAGAGGGCCACGCGGGCGCGGGCGCCTGGTGGTTCGTTCATCTGACCGTAGACCAGGCAGGTCTTGTCCAAGACGCCCGATTCTTTCATCTCGGTCCAGAGGTCGTTACCTTCACGGGTACGCTCACCGACGCCGGCGAACACGGAGAAACCGCCGTGCTGCTTGGCGACGTTGTTGATGAGCTCCATGATCAGAACCGTCTTGCCGACGCCGGCGCCGCCGAAGAGGCCGATCTTGCCGCCCTTGGCGTAGGGAGCCAGCAGGTCCACGACCTTGATGCCGGTCCAGAAGGGCGTCGCGGACACGGTGAGGTCTTTGAAAGCGGGCGCGTCGCGGTGAATCGGGTAGCGCTTCTTGGCCTGCACCGGTCCCATTTCGTCCACGGGGTCGCCAACGACGTTCAGGATCCGGCCCAGGGCCTCGCGGCCCACGGGTACCGTGATCTGGCCGCCGGTGTCCTGCGCGGGAATGCCGCGGGTCAGACCCTCGGTGGCGTCCATGGCGATGCACCGTACGGTGTTTTCACCGAGGTGCTGCGCCACTTCGAGCACCAGGTTGAATTCACCCGGGCCGTTGGTGGGGTTGGTCACGCGGACGGCTTGGTAGATCGGCGGCAGTTTGCCGGGGGCAAACTCCACGTCCACCACGGGTCCGAGGACCTGTTTGACTCGTCCCATGTTTCCAGGGTTGGCACTGGCTGACATGCGTTTCTCCTTAACCTTTCAGGGCTTCCGCGCCCGAAGTGATTTCCAGAAGTTCTTTGGTGATCGAGGCCTGGCGGCTCTTGTTGTACTCGAGCGTCAGGGACGCGATCATTTCGCCCGCGTTCTTGGTGGCGTTGTCCATGGAGGCCATACGGGCGCCGTGTTCTGACGCCTGGGACTCGAGCAGCACCCGAAATGCTTGAATCGCGAAGTGACGATTGATGAGCCGCTTGAGCAGCTCACCGGCGTCGGGCCGGGTCATGTACAGGTCCACGTCTTCGGCCTTGCCCGCGTGCCCGAAGGGGCTCTCGCGAACCGGCAAGAAGTCTTCGACTTGAAGGATCTGCGTGATGGCGTTCTTGAATTCGTTGTAGACGAATTTGACCTCGTCGATCTCACCGGACTCAAACTTGGCGATGAGCTTGTCAGTGAGGTCCTTGGCCGTCTTGAACGTCGCCTTGGGGCCGAACTCCGAGTAGCTCTCGATGCGGTCGGGGTAGCGGTTCTTGAGGGCGTCGTTGCCCTTGCGGCCCACGAACGCCAGGCGGATGTCCGCGTAGGCGTCCTTGTTGGCCTTGATCCAGGCCTCGGTCTTCTTGATCACGCTGCCGTTGAAAGCGCCGCAGAGACCGCGGTCCGAAGTCACCACCACGAGCAGCACCTTACGCTCGTTCTGGGGCTTGCCGTGGCCCTCGGGGTTCACGAGGGGCGAAGTGACCGTCTGGTCGGCCATGGTCGACACGAGCTGAATGAGCCGGCCCACGTTGAGGGCATACGGGCGGTTGCCCACGATGCTCTCCTGCGCGCGGCGCAGTTTGGCCGCCGAGACCATCTTCATGGCCTTGGTGGTCTGCTGCGTATTCTTAACGGAGCCGATCCGTTTTCTTAGGTCCTTAAGACTTGGCATTCTCTCTACCGGGCGCGCAGAGCGCGCCCTCCTCCTCCGCCGCTTAGGCGGTGAACTCCTTGTCAAAATCCTTCAGAACCATGTCCAAGCGCTTGGTCAGTTCGTCGTCCAGCTTGCCCTTGGAGGTGATGGTCGAGATGAGCGTGTTGTCCTTGCGGTCGATGTACGAAAAGAGATCCTTTTCGTAACGGGCCACCGAAGCCACCGGGACCTTATCGAGGTAGCCCTTGGTGCCGGCATAGATCGAGATCACCTGGCGTTCGACCGCCATCGGTGAATACTGGGCCTGCTTGAGCAGTTCGACTAGACGCTGACCGCGGTTGAGCTGACGCTGGGTAGCCACGTCGAGGTCACTACCGAACTGCGCGAAAGCCGCTTTTTCGCGGTACTGCGCGAGTTCGAGACGGAGCGTACCAGCCACTTGCTTCATGGCCTTGGTTTGGGCGGAGCCACCGACCCGCGAAACGGAGATACCGACGTTCACCGCGGGACGGACGCCCGAGTGAAAGAGGTCGGATTCGAGAAAGATCTGACCGTCGGTGATCGAGATCACGTTGGTCGGGATGTAACCCGAAACGTCGCCGGCCTGGGTTTCGATGATCGGAAGCGCGGTCAGCGAACCGCCGCCCTTGGCTTTGGACAGCTTGGCCGCGCGCTCGAGGAGACGCGAGTGGAGATAGAACACGTCGCCGGGATAGGCTTCGCGGCCCGGAGGACGGCGGAGCAGCAGCGAGAGCTGACGATAGGCTTGAGCTTGTTTGGTCAAGTCATCGTACACGATCAGGGCGTGCTTACCGTTGTCACGGAACCACTCGCCGATCGTCACGCCGGTGTAAGGAGCCAAGAACTGGAGGGGCGCCTTTTCGGCGGCCGTCGCAGCCACCACGATCGTGTGATCCATGGCGCCGTGCTGACGGAGTTTCTCGACGACCTGAGCGACCGTCGAGGCCTTCTGGCCGATGGCCACGTAGATGCAGTAAACGCCCTTGCCCTTTTGGTTGATGATCGTGTCGATGGCGATGGCCGTCTTGCCGGTCTGGCGGTCGCCGATGATGAGCTCCCGCTGGCCACGACCGATCGGAATCATGCCGTCGATGGCCTTGATGCCGGTCTGCAGGGGTTCGTTCACGGACTGACGGGCCACGATGCCGGGGGCCTTGATCTCGGCCAGACGATATTCTTTGGTGGCAATGGGGCCTTTGCCGTCGATCGGCGCGCCCAGACCGTTGACCACGCGGCCGCAGAGCGCCTCGCCCACGGGGATCTGCACGATCTTGCCGGTGCGCTTCACGGTGGCGCCTTCGCGCACCAGCGTGTCGTCGCCGAAGATGGCCACGCCGACGGTCTCTTCTTCGAGGTTGAGGGCCATGCCCGTCACGCCGTTACCAAAGTCCACCAGCTCGCCGGCCATGGCCTTCTCGAGGCCGTAGACTTTGGCGACGCCGTCACCGACGCTCACGACGCTGCCTGTTTCGGAGATGTCGAGCTTCTTTTCGAAGTCGGCCAGCTGGCTCTTCAGGATCTGCGTAATCTCTTCGGGACGGATCAACATGGGATCTCTCCTTCAAAAAACCTTAGTGTGTCGTCGAACGGCTCGCGCTCATGAACCGTTCACGCATACGACCGAATTGGGCCTTCAAACTTCCGTCATAGGTGACGCCCGCCACGCGCACCCGAATACCCGCCATCAGCTCGGGGTCCACGAACACCCGGAGCACCACCCGATGTCCAAGCTTCTTGGTGAACGCTTGGGCCAGATGCTCAATCTCCTTGGCGTCCAGGGGATCGGCCGAAACCACTTCGCCCACCTGACCGCCCTCGGCCTCGAGGGCCACTTGGTCGAACACCGCCAGAACGGCGGGCAGCTGGTCCACGCGCTCTTTGCGCGCGAGGAGCGAAAGAAAGCTCGAGAGATGGGGCGAGACCTTCAGCTTCTGCGAGATCTCACCCAAGATGGCGGCCTTGTCGCGCTTGGAGGCGACGGGTCCGTAGAGGGCGGCCTTGAGGCGCGAGTCCGAGCCGATCACGTCGACGACCGACTTGAGCTCGTCGCGGTACTTGTCCATCGAACCGGATGAGCCGTTGCCCGTGCGGAGGGTCTCGGTCAGAGCACGACAGTAGCGTTTGGCCACTTCACTCATCGCGCACCTTCCATCTGGCTCGAAAATTCTTGCCGGATCTTGGCCTTCAGGTCGCCGGTGAGGCTCTTGCGCACGCCGGCTTCGGCCTTGGACATCACCTGCTCGGCCAGCTGCTTGAGCAGATCCCGGCGCAGGTCCTCAAAAACGTTCTTGGCGCTCGCCTGCGCGTCCGACACCACCGATGCGGCCATGGCCTTCGCGGCGGCCTGGATCCGCTGCCGCGTGGCTTCGGTCTCGGTCCGTACCTGTTGGCGAATGGCGGCGACTTCGGATTCCACCACACGCAGCTTCGACGAATACTCTTCGTACGAGGCGCGGGCTTCTTCGAGGCGCTTGCGGTTGGTGATCACCGCATCGCGAATGCTCTGATGCCGTTGCGTGACCATCTCGACCACGGGCTTCTTGGCCGCACGGTAGAGGATGATGACGAAGAGGGTGAAGTTGAAAAGGGTGGCGACCATCTCAGCGGCCCCCTTGCAGCACGCGGGCGGCGACCTGAGTGGCGAGCTCGTCGACGTGCGATTGCAGTTCACCCTGGAGACGAGCCTTCTGCTGCTCGAGATCCTTCAGCGCGGACTGCGTGATGGACTTGGCTTGCTCGCGAGCCTCGCTGAGCAGCTTCTGCTCTTCGGCGCGCGCGGCCTCGAGCTGAGCGTCGGCGTCCTTCTTGGCCTGCTCCTTCGCGGCGGCGATGAGCTTGCGGTATTCTTCGAGCTTCTGTTCCGCTTGGGCCACAAGCCGCTCGGCGGCCTCGCGGTCTTCGACGGTGCGCTGGTGGCGCTTTTCGATGAGAGCGTGGAACGGACCAAAAAAGATCTTGGACAGCGTCAGCCAGAGAACGATGAAGATTCCCAGCTGCCAGAAGAAGCTGCCATCCACGCCTAATTGTTGAAGAATCGTGAGCACACCCACTCCAACTGGACGTTCTTAGTTTGAATTCCAGATTGGGGCTAGCACCCCTGGCGGGGCCGGGTCAAGGCTGAATGACGTGGTGGGACGAAGACTTTGGCCGCGGCCTTAGGCCGGTGAAGTGCCGTGGGCCATCTTGCTGCTGCCCTCGAAGATGACCCCTTCGTCCACGCTGAGGCTGGGGGTGAGGATGTCGCCGCGGAACACGGCGGGACGATGGATTTCGACCCGGTACTTGGCCTTCACGTCCCCGCGGACGTCCCCGCAAATCACGACGACGCCGGCATCGATCTGTCCCTGGACCCGGGCGTCTTCGCCAATGATCAGGGTGTCGGGGGTAAAGATTTCGCCCTTAAAGCTGCCGTTGATCCGGACCGTGCCCTGAAAGCAGAGCTTGCCCTCAAACTCGCAGCCCTGGTCGATCACGCCGGTGACGGCGTAATTGGCGACCGGAACGCTCAGATCTTTCCTTGTTGCCATATGTCTCGATTCTGCATGCCCGCCAGGATGCGTTCAAGGTCTTCGCGGCTGCCGTAGTGGACAATAATCTTGCCCCGGCGGTCCGATCCTTTGAGCTCCACGCGGGTGGAAAGAGACATAGTCAAGTTGTCGGACAATGTGGCCATCCGGTGGGCCAGGGCTTTCTTCTTGTCCGATGCGGGGGGTGCCGCCCCCGGCTCGCCGGCCCGCGGGGCACCGGCATCGCGAATCTCCTGGGCCCGGGACTCGGTGTCCCGGACGCTCAGCTTCTTCTCGAGCACTTCTTCAAAGAGGCGCTGCCGCTGGACCGGGTCCTCGACCGAGAGCAGGGCCTTGCCGTGCCCCAGGGTCAGCGTCTGCTTGCGCAGCT
>DATJFU010000314.1:0-2396 GCA_035495495.1 Bdellovibrionota bacterium | reverse complement strand
TTTTGAATCCTTTTTGCCAACGCGGTCAGCGCGATCGGCGAAAAGGATACCAGGTTCATGACGACTTCCTTGTAGGGCGAGTTCGGCTCTTCAACGACGCCGAGCAGCCGGCCATAATCGCTGGGGGTCATCACCTCGCCGTCGATCACGATGTTCTTACCGACGATCCGAAGCTCGATGCCCTCGATGTCGCGCAGTAGATCCTTGAGCTCGCTCAACATCCGCGCAAGGTCATTGGAGGTTACTTGAAGGTCAAAGATCACCTTCACGTTGGCCTGCTCGTCCCGGACGGTGACGGTGGTCGTGCCCTCCTTGAGGGGCTTAAAAAGGATCTGCTTGGGCTTGCCTTTGACCCGCACCAGCTGCGCGGTCGCCACGGTCTTGTTGCCCTCGATGACCCCGTTGGCCGAAGAAACGTTGGCCTCGAACTCCAGGTCCACCAGCTTGTCTTCGCCGATGGTCAGAAGAACGGGGATACGCTGAGCGTTCTTCTCCGACTTCTCGCTGATGAGCGGCTTCTTGGGCGGGCCCTCTTCTTCGTCCCCTCCGGCCCCCTCGGCAGGTGCCGCTTCCGCTGCGGCGGCATCGCCCGCCGCAGGAGCAGCGGTGGTGGCGGACGCGTCTCCGCCAGGGGCCGGGACGGCCGTGGGCTGAAGCGTGGTCGCGGCGCCAGCGGCCGCGGGTGTCCCGGGGGCCGGCGCCTTGGCATCCTCGGCGTACGCAAACCAGCCCCCAGCCACGCTCAGCGCGGCGATCAGGAGGGCTAGATGTGCGGGCCTCAGACGGATCATGAACTCATTTGCCTCCCGATGGCGAGCGGGCCACGGGCGGAAGGACTCGGGCCGCATCGTTGCCCAGGAGATCCCCCATCGTGACGCCGCTCATGTTGACCCGCTCGGTGTCATCGTTGTTACGAAGGGTGAGAACCACCTGACCTCCGCCCGTCGTGAGAAGGGTCAGCATCTGGGCCTGCGCGGGCTCCACTTCGACCGAAACGCTCGTGAACTGGTCGTTGGTCGCGAGGTTTCTGATCTTGGGAGGCAGCTTCGGACTGTTGGGATCGGGCTCGAGCAAGCGGGGCGCGTTGTTGGTCACATGCTTGCCCACGGCGAGGACCACGACGTCCTGGAGAACCGTCTTGGCGATCTTGGTGGCCAAAGGGTTGTTTCTGGCGTTGGCCTGGACCTCGATGATCGCGGTGATGTCCACGCGGTCACCCGGCTTGACGAGCTTGGCCACGCCCGAGATCTCGCTGACCGGCAGCGTGACGGCCCGCCGTCCGGGAGTGATCTGCGGAGAGAGACCGGTGCGGATGCTGGGTTCGGTCAGCTTGTTCATGGTGATCTGCTCGCCCTCCTTGATGGGGACGATGGCCACCGAACCCGCCAGCTCCTTGATGCGGGCCATGACGGCGTCTTGGTTCTCGTTCTTGGTATAGGCCATGGCCGCCGGCTCAAGAAAGGTCTTGGGGATGGGCTTGAGCTCGAGCATGGTCTCCTCGATCGTATCCATCTCCTTGATGTCACGCTTGGCGGTGATCACCAGAACCTCCGCCCCGAACTTCTTTCTGGCGCCGTCCTCGATGCTCGAAACATAGCTTTGCACAAAGAACACGGCCAGGATCCCCATCACCACGGATAGCGTTAGGGCCTTGTTATTCACGGATTACCACCCTCACTGAAAACCCCCCTGCAAAACGGAAACGTGATGTCCCCGCTCATGGGCGTATCCTCGATGGACGACGAACCGTCGTATCCACGGAATTCCCCGTTCTGTTGGATCACGTTCACCTGTGTACAGAGGGTAACGGTGCTCCTCACCCTCACCCGGCCACGCTGGGTCGGTTCAGGGCTTTGGTCATCCCCGACGGGCTTTCCGCGCGAGACGATCGGAATGATGACGGGATCCGGCTCGTACTCCTGACCCGAGTCGGCCAGGGGAGCGTTCTTGTTCGAAACGCCCAGGATCAACTCGTTCGAGTCGAGGTCCCTCATCCGCTTTCTCAGGCGGAGTTCGGGATAGTACGGGCTGTTGTAGGCGAGAAAGAGCGCCTGCGCCCGCGCGTACCTCTGGTTGACGATCGACACCTGGATCACCGTATTCACCCTCACCATCAACGTCGCGAGACTGACCACAATCGGCAGCATGATGAGAAACTCGACCAGGCTCTGGCCGGCGTCTCCCCTGCCGATGGTGGGCGCAGTCACGCTCACCCTCTGGCCGACCGTTCTGTTTGGCTTAGCACCCATTGTCGATGATCCCGCTGACCGTAGACATGAAGTCTGAGCACTCGGAGATCGTGGGCTCTCGCCCCAACCACGATTCAGACGTCAATTCTATGGCGCCCGGAACATTCCCAAACGGTATCAGGAACAGTCGGCTCCTAAAGGTGTATC
>DATJFU010000313.1:0-2586 GCA_035495495.1 Bdellovibrionota bacterium | reverse complement strand
GAGATCGTCTGAACCAGCGTTCCAGAGGCGCAGGGATCAGCCGGAGGCGCGGGATATGGCGCGCTCGTCTGATACAGCAGGTAGTTGGCGGTACCGGCAGCCGCGTTTTCGGTTTCGTTGGCGATCGTCGTGTAGCTGATGACGGCGTCGTGCTCCTGGTTGGCGCCCAGGACAACCGAGGTCGATCCCGAGAAGACGGGTAACGTCAGGTCCGTGGTCGTGATCGTGACCGGAGTCCCCACCGTCGACGTGTGCCCGGTCGCGTCCTGGTCGACGACCAAGAACCAGTACTGCGTGTTCTCGGTGAGTCCGGTCACGTCGATGCTGGTCTTGGGATTGGTGATATCCGTGACGTTCTCGATGTGATGGGTGCCGTACTGCGCGAGGACGGTTCCACCCGTCGCGCCCGTCCTGAAGTAAACCGTGCGCTTGGTGATGCCGCCGTTGGATTCGGTCCACGGCACCGCGAGCACGACCTTGCCGTCCTGCTGCGAGAGGCCCGAGATCGCGCCGCTCGTGGGCGCGCCCCAGTCGGGCAGGGTCACGTGCTTCTCGACCATGTTGGTGTCGCAGACCGGGCCGACCGAGCAAGCGCGAACGCCGGCCGAGTACGGGATCTGGTCACCGAGACTCGCAAAAATCTGCTGGATGGCCGCGGGATCTTGGACCGTCGCCCTCGGGGTGGCGGTCCAGTCCACGGTCGTACCCATGTTCAGGTAGACGCGATAACCCCAGACCGGACCGGCGCCCGGGGTGGCGGTGTCCCAGGTCACCTTCAGGTGACTGCCGTCGATCGCGGTGGCCGCGGTCGCTCCAGCAAAGGTCGGCGCATGGGTGGTCAGGGTCGAAAGCTGGAGCTGGCCCGAGCCGGTGGCCGTCCGGTGGTTGACCTCGGCATCGCAGCGGTATTGATGGGTCGTGCCTTCGTCGAGACCGACGTCGATGTAGCTCGTGGCCGAGCCAGTCGTGGTGCCCACCAGGATTCCATCCCGGTAGATGAACTGGTGACTGGCGCCGGCCGGGGGACTCAGGTTGATGACGATGCGGCCCTCGTCCACCCCGTTGCCGCTCGCGCACCCGACAAAGACGATCTCGGCGGCCTTCTCGGCGCCTTGCGGGTCAAAGAGCTGATCGCCGCTCACGCACGCGCCGATGAAGTTTGCGCCGGCGAGCAAGGCCGCCCCTCGCGCGAGCCAGGTCGCACGATTGCCAAAAATTAAGGGTGTATAGCGCGCCAGTCCCATAGCAAGTCACGTTCCGCGTGACGGCACACTGCGTTAGTCCTTCTCTCTTTATTATGCGGTTGTGGAGGCGGGTCAGGCGACTGTGTCGCCGGAGAGATGGGTCAGAGCGGACGCGGTCCCCTACCAGACGTAGGAGATGCCCATCAAGACCATGTAACTCCTAACAAAAAACCTGTTGTCCGAGCCGGCAAAGGCGAGGAGCGTTCCGTTCGCCTCGACGTTGAAATCCACGTTATGGGTAATTGCCATGTCTACGCCCAGGAGGGCGTTGATGGCCATGAAGGATCCGGTCTGGTCCAGCGACGGCGTGTCCACCGGGTTGCTACCGAGAAAGTACTCTTTACGCGCCAGCTCGAGCCCCGTGTAGAAGGCGGCGAGGCCGCGCGTGACGGTGGCGAGCGTCGAGCTGTCTTCTTTCTCGGGGACTCCCGAGCCCGAAAAGTACCAGCGCCAAAAGATTCCGAACCCGTTGAGCGGACTCGTGTGTTTGGTGAAGTCGAACTCCGCCTGATAGTTGAGCCCAAAGGCCACGTCGGGTGCCACGTGGTACGCATATGAGAGATCGAGGCCCCCCAGGCTGAACGTGCTCCCGCCCAGGCCCTGGTTCAGGAGTAAGCCGTTGGCGGTTCTAAGACTCAGCTTGGAATGGAACTCTTCGGCAAATGCCAGAGACGAAGTCGAACCGAAGACGAGGAGAACGGCGAGCCCAAGAAGGTCCTTACGCGGACGCATCGACGCCCGCTCCTTCTTCGTAGTCGCTGAGGCGCAAGGGCCGGTAGTCCTCGACCACGGATTGGATGACGTGGTCGATGTCCTGCACGAGCAGGTTTTCCTCGGGGCGATCCTCGAGGGACGGTCCCTGGGCCAGCAGGCGGCGCACAAAGTCATCGAGCCAGATCGCCTTGTTGCGCATCTGGTTGTCGTCGGCCGTGCCGCTGAACTTCAGCTTGGACAGGGGCAGCTGATGGCGGTCGATGGCCTCCTCGAGCGCGATGCGGTCCTTACCGACGAAGGTCGGAAGAAACGCGTGCATCCCGTTCCAGTCCCTGCCGTCCGAACCGAGAACCCGCGAAAACACCGACGGGCTGTTGCGGATCACGGATTTGAGCGTGTCCACGTTTCCACCCATGCGTGAATAAGCTTCTTCGAGCGGATCGGGCGGCGCCGCCGCCACGACGATCTCTCCGGGGATGGCGATGGCCCCCGCGCGCATGCGGCCGACCATGGTGCCCCCCGAGGTCATGCCCACGCCCGAACCCATGCCGGCGCCCAGGCCGCCACCGGATGCTCCGCCTCCGCCCATGCCTCCGAGCGAGCCTTGGATCCCTTTGGCCGAGAAGAA
>DATJFU010000312.1:0-6733 GCA_035495495.1 Bdellovibrionota bacterium | reverse complement strand
GCCCTGGCGGGCTCGTCCGACCTGAGTGGATCGACGGGCGGGGGCATCGTGGGCCTTTCGCCGAGCATCAGCTTTCTTCCCGGCGTTCAGCGGATTAACGCGACCCTCTCCATGGCGGAGAGCGAGGACCGCATCAAGGTGCTTTCGAGTCCGCGTCTCGTGGTCTTGAACAACCACCCCGCCAACATTACCCAAAGCACTCCTACGGCTCACACTCAGGTGGTGTCGACCTCCACCAGCACCACGATCGAGACGGTTCAGCAGGACGCCACCCTGCAGCTCAACGTGACCCCAAGGGTGACGAACGATGAGAACGTGCTCCTGGATCTCCATATGACGGCCCAGGTGCCCAAAAACGACAATAACATCCAGCTCGTCGCGAACCGCGACGTTCAGACCAACGTGATGGTCAGCAGCGGTTCGACCCTGGTGATCGGCGGTGTCTTCTCGTCCAGAAACGAGATTAACAACAGCGGCTTTCCCGTCCTGAAGGACGTGCCCATTTTGGGCGTACTCTTCGGCTCCAAGAAAGATCTCACGAGCCGGGTCGAACTCATGTTCTTCATCACCCCGCGCATCCTGAACTCCGCGGCGGCGGGTCTCACGGGCTGATCATGGGACTGCGTAGAACTCCGGCAGAGCGGTTCAAAAAGGCGGGCTCTCCGCAGATCTACTCGTACCTCAAGAAGTACCAGGCCGATCCCACGTCCCGCGTCTTTGCACCGCTCGCCGAGGCCTACCGCAAGGCGGGGCTCGTCGACGAAGCCATCGACATCGCCCGCGAGGGCATGCGCGTGCACCCCACGTTCGTGGGGGGCAAGGTGGCCCTGGCTCGCGCGCTTTTCGACAAGCAGCTCTACTCGGAAGTCGTTTCCACCCTATCCAAGGTGGTGGACGACGTGCCGGACAATCTGGTCGCCCAGCGGCTCATGGCCGAGAGCCAGCTCATGCTGGGCAACGTCTCGGGCGCCTTGAACGCCTACAAGATGCTTCTCTACTTCAGCCCCAACGACCTGGAGACCGCGCGCCTGGTCTATGAGCTGGAGTCCCAGATGTACGAAAAGGGCGAGGTGTTGGTGCGCCCTCCCGCCGGCGCCAAGGCCGCAGATTCCACCCCGGAGACCGGGAGCTTTACGGTCCAGCCCGCGAGCCAGGCCCTCGCCCAAGATCCCGCCCGGCATCGCCAAAGCTGGATGAAGCGAGTCGAGCTCCTGCAGGTTCTTCTGCAGCGGGTGGAACGTTATCGACGCAGCGCATCCTGAGCGTATAGCCACGGAATCATTGACGCGGACCCCGGCCTGGCGGTACTGAGGGGGGCATGTACGAAACCAGACAGTTCCGTAAAGGGCTCAAGCTCGAGATCGACGGTGTGCCCTTTGCCATCGTGGATTTTCAGCACATCAGCCCCGGCAAGGGCAGCGCGTTCACCCGGACCAAGCTCCGGAACCTCCTGAACGGCAACCAGACCGAGAAGACGTTCAAGTCGGGCGAGAAAGTCGCTCAGGCCGACGTCACCACCCGCGAGATGCAGTTCCTCTATAAGGACGCCGCCGGGTACAACTTCATGGACCTCACGTCGTACGAGCAGATCATCCTCGACGAGGAAACCCTGGGCGAAGACGTCAAGTTCATGAAAGAACAGATCGTCGTCCAGATCATGTTGTACGGCGAAAAGCCCATCGGCGTGGAACTCCCCACGTTCATCGAGGCCCTCGTCGTCAAGACCGACCCCGCCTTCAAGGGCGACACCGTGGGCGGCTCCAAGCCCGCCACGATCGAGCCCGGCGCCGTCGTGCAGGTCCCCTTCCACATCAAAGAAGGCGACAAGATCCGCGTCGACACGCGCGAGTGCATCTACCTGGAAAAGGTCAAATAACGTGGCGGCCAAGAACGGCGGCAAGGGAGCCGGCAAACAGGCCAATGGCGGTCTTTCGCCCGATCGTCTCGAAGACTACATGAAGCTCATGTCCCGCTACGGCATCGCCGAGCTGGAGGTGGAATCCGAGGAGGCGCGATTTGCGCTCCGGACCAAGGAGTCGTTTTCGGCCCCGGTGATGACGGCCGCGCCGGCCATGGCCGCGATGGCGGCTCCGGCGCCTACGCTTTCAGCCCCGCCCCGCGCCGCGGCCCCCGCGCCCGCCGCCGCACCAGCCGCGGCCAAGAAGGGCAAAGAGGTCCGCTCTCCTTTCGTGGGCACCTTCTACCGTTCTCCCGCCCCGGGCAAGGAACCGTACATCAAGGTGGGCCAGAGCGTGTCGTCCGGCGACGTCCTCTGCATCATCGAAGCCATGAAGCTCATGAACGAGATCGAGGCGGAGTTCGGCGGCAAGGTCATCGAGGTCCTGGTCGAGGACGCCCAGCCGGTTGAATTCGGCGAACCCCTCTTTCTGATCGATCCGTCCTGAGCGGGGTCGAGCGATGGCGGAACTCTTCAAAAAAGTTCTGATCGCCAACCGCGGGGAGATCGCCCTCAGGGTCATCCGCGCCTGCCGCGAGCTCGGGATCTCGACCGTGGCCGTGTATTCCAAGGCCGACGAGTCATCCCTGCACGTCAAGCTGGCCGATGAAGCCGTCTGCATCGGTCCGCCTCAAGCCAAGCTCAGCTACCTCAACCCGGCCAGCATCCTTTCGGCCGCCGACATCACGGGCGCGGACGCGGTTCACCCCGGTTACGGTTTTCTCTCGGAGAACGCCGATTTCGCGCGCCTTTGCAAAGAGTGCCGCGTGACGTTCATCGGTCCGACGCCAGCCAACATCGACGCCATGGGCGACAAGGCCGAGGCAAGGCGGATCGCCAAGGCGGCCGGAGTTCCACTCCTGCCCGGCACCGTGGCGCCCGTGCCCAGCGCCGAGGCGGCGGCGACCGAGGCCAAGGGCATCGGCTATCCGGTGATTCTCAAGGCGGTGTCCGGCGGCGGCGGCCGCGGCATCCACGTGGTGCGCGACGAGCAGCAGATCCTGGGATCCTTTGACCGTCTGGCCGAAGAGGCGCGGGCCGCGTTCGGCGACCCGTCCATGTACGTCGAGAAGTACTGCGAGAGCCCCCGGCACGTCGAGATCCAGGTTCTCTGCGACAAGCATGGCAACCGAGTCGCCCTCGGCGAGCGGGACTGCACCGTGCAGCGCCGCCACCAGAAGATCATCGAGGAGTCGCCGAGCCCCGTGGCCAACGAGGACCTCCGCAAGCGCATGTCCGAAGCGGCGCTCAAGCTCTGCAAGGCGGTGGACTACGAGAACGTGGGCACCGTCGAGTTTCTCGTCGATTCCGACCGCCAGTTCTACTTCATGGAGATGAACACGCGGATCCAGGTCGAGCATCCCGTGACCGAGATGGTCACCGGTATCGATCTGATCAAGGCGCAGATCCGCGCCGCCGCGGGCGAAAAGCTCAAGCTGACGGCCAAGGACATCAAGATCACGAGTCACTCCATCGAGGCGCGCATCAACGCCGAGGATCCGGTCCGGTTTCGTCCTTCGCCCGGCAAAATCACGGGCTTGCACGTGCCCGGCGGCTTTGGCGTGCGCGTCGAGAGTTTTGTTTACGACCAATACACGGTCGTGCCGTTCTACGATTCGATGATCGGAAAGCTCATCGTTCACGCTCCGACGCGCTCCGAAGCGATCGCCAAGATGCGGCAGGCCCTTGACGAATTCATCGTCGAAGGGATCCAAACTAACATCCCGTTCTTAAAGAAGGTTTTTGACCATCCGCGCTTCCAGGAGGGTGAATTCGACACCCATTTTCTGGAAGAGTTCATGCCGAAAAGCGAGTAAAATTAAAAGGTTGGCGGACCGTAAACGGGACGAAGAATCGTCCTCCTCCACCACGGGCACCGGTGTGTCCGATTTCAGCGGGCAGGAGGAGGGCACACGTGTCGACCTAGGTGAGGACCTCCTGGCAGAGGAGACGGCGATCCTACGCCGTGTGCGTCCGCCCGCCTCCGCGCCCGAGGGTGTTCTCCGGGGAGACTCCGAACCCAAGGCGCCGCCGCCATTTGATCCCTCGGATGCGATGGAGAGCGCGCAGATCCTTCTGCGCGAGGGCCTCCTCGAAGAAGCCAAGAAGACCCTGCGCCGAGTGCTGCTCCATGACGCCGGCAACGTCTCGGCGCGCCGCCTGCTGGCGGACATTCACGAGCAAGAGCTCAAGCAGATCTTTAGCGAACACCAGCCCAGCCGCTTGCAGCGGCGCATGGGCCGCGTGCGGGATCCGCTCCAGGGAGTGGACCCATCGGCCGTTCTCCGCCGCCTCGACCATGACCTCAGGCTGGGGTTCAGGGAGGAATCCGAAGACGGCGCCGCCGTCTCGGCCAAGGGCCTCTTTGCCGATTACAAGGCTCTCGAGCGCTTTGCCACCAAGCTCGACACCGACCTCAAGGACCTCGGCCCCCGCGATCGGATGGATGTGGGGATCGCCTTCTTGGAGATGGGGATCCCCGAGGTGGCCGTGCGCCAGTTCGAGGCGGTCATTACGATGTGCCGCAAAGCCACCGACCCCGAGCCCGGGATGGAGCTCAGCGCCGCGTGCCTGACCGCCGGTGCGTACTTGAGCCACGGCAAGCCCTACGAGGCCATGCAAGCGGTCGAACGCTACCTGCGCGACACCGAGATCGGCGAGGGCGACAAGATCCACCTGCTCTATCTGATGGGCCGCGCTCTCGAGGCCGCCCAGCGTCCGCACGAAGCGCGCGAATGGTATGCCCGGGTCGCCGAAATCGATCCCGCCTATCGGGACGTGCGCGAGCGTCTCGCGCGGCCGCAGGAGGGGGGCGCTCGGTGAAACCGGGGATCCGCCAGATCCGCAAGCGGCCCTTTCTGATCTTTACGATCATCACGGGATCGTTGCTTCTGTCGGCCCTGATCTTTATCCAGAGCCGACGGTTTGCCGACATCGTCAAGGGCGCCATCGTGCGCTACATCCCGGAGGATCTGGGCGTCGTGGGCAACTTCTCGGAGTTCGAGGTGAGCTTCATGCCTCCCGGCGTGTCGATCCTGAACCCCGAACTCAAGCTCGGCGAAAAGAACCTTTTGAGTCTGCCCGAGGGATCGACCGTCAGCGCCAAGCGGCTCGGCCTGTACTTTTACCCCCTGCAGATGCTGACCGGAAAGATCCGGGTTCAGGAGCTGCTCATCGCCGACGGCAAGGTCCACCTGCTTTTGGACCTCAAGGCGCTCAAGGCCAGAAAACCCGCGAAGCCTGACACCAAGCTGGACTGGAAGCAGCTCTTTCAGGTCAAGGCGGACGCCCTGAGCCTTGAGCACATCGATCTCGACGTCGAGGTCACCGATCCGGCCCTCAAGGCCGCGCTGACGGTGGATCACCTGCGCGTGGCGCAGGACGTTTCTCGGTCGGGGCCCGGCTACGACATGGACCTCGAGTTCAGGACCATCGAAGGCGAATATCCCGAGGCCTGGCGCGTGCCCCACTCCATCGACCGGGTGATGCTCCAGGCGTTCGTCAACGCGACGGGCGTCGATCTGCGCCGCGCCGAGGTCTCGACCGGCGGATTTGAGGCCAAGGCCGGCGGCCGACTCAAGGGCGACGTCCTCGACCCCAAAAAGCTGCTTCTCTCGTCCGATACCGAGCTGCGGGGCGACGTGGGCAAGGCCCTCGCGCTTCTCGGCGTCGAGGCGGACGCGGGTGGAAATTTTGAGTACCGGGGCCGCCTGTCGGCCGACCTGATGAACGTCGGCACGACACTCGGCCTCGGCGGCAAGTTCTCGGCGGACAAAGTGCACTACGGCAAATGGTACGCCGACCGGGTCGAAATCGACGGCCAGACCGAGACCGAAGGCGACTTCGCGAACACGGCGATCAAGGTCAACCGGGTCATGCTCAGCTCGGAGCGCACCGAGCGGCAGGGCGGACACCATCCGGGCTCGGGCGGAAAGGTCGAATTCGAGCCCTTTACCTTTCATCCCAACATGAAGGATCCCATCGAGGTCACCGCCCACCTCGAGGACGCCCATATCCACTGGCTCGCGGCGGGCGGCATCAAGGACGTCTACCCCATGGACTTCAGGGTGAGCGGGCCGCTCAAGGCCCATTTTGATCCCCCGGTCGAGGGGCATCCCTGGGCGGCGCGGGCGGAGCTCGGGTTTCACATCCCCCGGTTCACCTTGGATAATCAGAAGTTCGACAAGGAGAAGAAGCTCAGCACCCTCCTGGACGTGGCCGAGCTCAAGCTCGAGGGCGGCGTCAAGGTGGGTCCGACGGGGATCGTTCCGGATGGGCTCGTTCTCTCGATGCCCCACACGCGCTTTGCGGTGGGCGGAGATCTCGTCTTTGGACGGGGGTACGGCCTCGACATCCAGGGACCCGTGGACATGGTGGATTTCAAGACCCTCTCGGGAAAGGAGATCCAGGGCCGCGGCACCCTGCACACGCGCGTGACGGGACCTTCATCACGCGTCTTCATCGACTTCGAACCTCGCCTCGACGGCGCGTTCTATCTCGGTCTCAAGGTGGGCGACATCCGCGACGGCCACCTCGTCTGGGACGATGATCCGGGTGACCTGATCTTCAAGAGCCTCCACATCCAGAAGGGCATCACGGACTACACCGTCAACGGAAAGCTCAACCTGGGGATCCCGGAGGAGAAAGGCTCCTTGGACGTCGACGTCGCGGGCGGCAGCATCTCGGATTTTACCGGGATCTTTGAAAACCTCACCAAGGACCTCTGGTGGTTTCCCTCTTCGCTGACCGGACCTCTCCAGGGCAACCTGACCCTTC
>DATJFU010000311.1:0-3592 GCA_035495495.1 Bdellovibrionota bacterium | reverse complement strand
TTCGTTGATCTCCCGGTGTCTAGGCACCGCAATGGAATACCTGCCGTTGGTCCATTTCTCGTGTGCGCCACCTTGTCCCGTATTCCACCAGCCCATGCCCCTCAGCTCCCGGGCCAGATCCCGATACCTCAACGCCGCCGCCTTTCATAGTATACTAATACGTATACAAGTCAAGTTCGATAGAGTTTAGGGTGGAAATCTCAGCGGGAACACGGGGTCACGCGCGGAGGTTCGGGAGCCGGACCTGGTGGTAAAACGGAAAGATTCGAAGTGGTCTTGTTTGGGTTTGCCCGAAGGCGAAGAGACATCGTACCTCTTCCGAGGGAGCATTCCGCCGGAGTTCGACGGCCCACTCGCCCCGCTCACTCGCCCGGCGGGTGGGGGGGCGCGGGTGGGCCGGGGCGATCCATGCCGCGCGGGGTGACCGTCGGGACGCTTGAAGCTTTCGGCGGAGCGGACGGAGCCGCGGGGGCCGGAGTCCCGATAGGGGTAGAGGTCGTCGCCGCCTGGGCCTTGGCCGCGGGAGCGGTCGGAGCCCCGGGGACCACGGCCGGCGGCGGGGAGGGCGGCGCGGCGGGCATCTTGGACAAGGTGGCTCTCTGATTGAGAGCCGCCGGCTTCGCCGGGGGGGAGACGGGCTCCGCCGACGCCGTCACGCTGACGTAGGGCGCGGCGAGCTCTTCTGACGCGGCCTTGGTCGCGGATTCCATCCCCGGGTGGGCCTGTTCGAGCGCCGCCAGCGCTTCTTTGACCGAGAAATCCGACGGGACCACTGGCTGGGTGGACGCCTCGACCGCGCGGGCCTCCTTGCCGTCCTCGACGTGGACCCCCAGGCCCGCGCCCAAGCCCTCTTCGTTCGCGGCCATCTCAACCGAGCCCTTGAAGGTCTGGAGGCGAGCGCCGCTCGCCTCCGCGGTCACGAGAAAATCGGTACCCCTCACGCCCATGGTCGCGGTCTTGGTGCGGATGCGCAGGCGCGTGTAAACGCCGCCATTGCCTTTGACGAGCCCGCGGAGCTGCCCGTCCTCCAGGGTAAGGCCCGAGCCCTTGGTCGTCGACGTGTCGTCAAAGCTGACGTTGGTCGGCCCGGGGAGAATCACCTGCGAGTCCATCCCGACCTGCATGCGCACGATCTGTCCCGCCTCGGCGTGGATCTTCTCACCCTGCACGACCTCGGTGCCCACGCCCCCCGAGCGGGTCGAACCTGCCGCGGCCGTGATCGTGACCGTGTCCGGAGATCCCGTGATCGCCTTCACCGTGGCGAGCACGCCGGGCTTGGCGGGCTCCACGGGGGGCGGAGTCGCGGCGGTCGGCGGAGCGGGCGGCGGCTCGGAGTGGCACGCGGCCATCGTCAAAGCCAAGGTCAAAGTCACGAATTCCACCATACGCTTCATTGGCAAAAATCCCCCAGTCTCCGCGCAAGATCGGCAAAGATCCGGCGATCCTTGCGCGCCTGAATTCCCAAATCGACCGCGACTTTTCCGGCCGCGTATTCTCCCGCGCTCACTTTGACTCTGGCGCCGCCGCCGGCTTCCATGAACTTTTCGCCGCCCACCTCAAAGAGGGGATTGGCCCCGAGCGTATAGCCGGCGAGAAAGAAGGCGGTCAGGTGCGAGACCGGGTCGGCGACACCGTTCAAAAGAGGCTTGAAGCCGGTGTTGGCGAAACCTGCCGGCGCCGGCGCGACGCAGGCCTTGCTCCCGGCCGCCTTTGCACCGCAGCCAAGGGCCTGTGCCATCGCGTCCGCCATCTTGTCAGGATTGGCCGCGGTTGCTTGGGTCAGCTTGCCCGTGAGGGCGATCCAGGCCCTGCAGGCGGGCATCGAAGTCTGCTTCGCGGTCGCGGCCCTGAACGCCGCGAGGTGAGCAAAAGCGTGCGAGAGATCGGAGACCGTCGCTTTGGCTTCGGTCGCGAGCGTCGCCGCCTGGGTTTCCATGGCGAGCATCTCGCGGTCGAGGCCCGCGAACTGTTCGTTCATCGCGGTGTACTTGGTCTTCACGCCTTCGAGGTCCCTGAGGAGCGCCGTGTACCGTTCGCGGCAGCCGGGCTTGTTCTTCTGGCAGCCGGTCGAGTACGCACGGAGGGAGGACTCGTAGGAGGACAGGGCCTGTTGGTACGGCGTGCAGAACTCCTTGAGGAGCCGCTCGGCCCTCGGCCTCCAGTCCGTGACATAGCGCTGGCTCAGGGACTGGGCGTCGTTCTTCATCCCGTGGAGCGCTTCGGCAAAGACGTGCCACTCGAGCTGCTTGGCGAGTTCGGGGAGTGCGAGCAGGGCCGGGCTGGCCTTGATCGAGCAGTCCGTGCCGTCGGCCGCGAACGCGGGGGCGCCGAAGGCGACAAGGAGGGTGAGTGCGAGCAGGGTGCGGGCCATCGTGAAAGTCTGATTATACACCTACCCGGCTCCTAGATCACGAACAGCAGCAGCGAGAGCCAGAACAGGGTCACCGAGCCGAACGAAAAGAAGTCGTCCCACCGCTCGAGCCCGAAAAGCGGCGCTACGGGTTTTTGCTGGATGATCCAGCCCGCCGCGATCATCACCACGAGCGCCCAGTGCAGCGCGGGCGAGCGTTTGCGCAGGGTCGCGTCCTCGGACGCGAGGGGCGCGCCGGCCACCAGCAGGTTGCCCCAGCTCCAGCCCAGCGGACTCAGCAGCTGGTTGAGCAGAAACCAGGGACTGATCCACGCCAAGGGGCCCGAGGGCCGGCGCCGGGCCATGCCACGGATGAGCGACCGGATCGCGGCGGCCGCCAGTACGACGACGATCGCCCGGACCGGCCACGATGAGCCCAGATCGTGACCGAACCAGCGCTCGAGCGACTGCCAGATGCTCTGGTTCCACCGCGTCTCGAAAAGCGCCCGGGGTTGGGAGGTCACCAGACGATGCCAGCTCACCGTGAGCTCCCAGGCACGCGTCGGGCCGAGCGCCAGCGCGGGCAAGACCACGCCGCAGGCCAGCGACGAAACAAGGAGCCCCAGGCCCAGCTGGGGAAGCCTGCGATGATCCTTGCGCAGGACAGCCTCGGCGATGAAAGGGATCCATACAAATCCCCACGGGAGCTTGATCCACGGCAGGATGCCGATCAGAAGTGCCCCTTCAAGCGGCCTTCGGTTGAAGAGCCACGCAGCGACGACGCCGATTCCCAGAAACAGGAACTCGGCCTGACCGAAGTCCAGGGTCTCGCGGATGCCCTTCCATGACAGCACGGCACCCAGCGCGACGAGGCCCGCCTTTCTCCAGTCCAGCGCCGGCACGCCTAGGCCCAGCACCGCCACCCAGCCCAGCATGACCAGCAGCTCGTAGATCATCCATCCCGCCGCGTGCGAATCCGGCAGAAGAAAGTACGGAAGCGTGGCGAAGGGCGAGTACTTGTACGGAATGTCGTCGGTCAGGACGTAGGGGTCCATGCCCGCCGCGATTCGGTCGCGGGCACGCACGACGACCTCGAAATCCTGCGGGACGACGGCCTGGTTCGCGCTTCTTCCGAGGTCCACGGCCACGGCCACCGCGGCGTACACCGGCAGAAAGATCAGAAGCGCCGTTCGCGGCGTGAGCCACGCGGGCAGTCGCAGTTTCTTCCTCAAGCCGTCGATC
>DATJFU010000310.1:0-6378 GCA_035495495.1 Bdellovibrionota bacterium | reverse complement strand
GTACGCCTTCGCCGTCGCACCACCCGTTTTCGCCAACACAATCGTGATCGCCGCCGTCAGCGACGTCTTGCCGTGGTCAACGTGACCGATCGTCCCAATGTTGCAGTGCGGTTTCGAGCGGTTAAACTTCTCTTTAGACATGTCCTGTCTCCTTCAATCTACCCATGACACTTCGTCATCAACAACCTGGAGCTGCTGGCGGGAATTGAACCCGCGACCTCTCCCTTACCAAGGGAGTGCTCTACCCCTGAGCTACAGCAGCAGCCAAAACCTACGCGTTTAAATGGAGCGGGAGACGGGACTCGAACCCGCGACCCTCAGCTTGGAAGGCTGATGCTCTAGCCAACTGAGCTACTCCCGCGCACACAAAACATTTTCCGGAGGCCGAGGCCCCCTCATATAACAAAAAAGTGGTGGAGGGAGAAGGATTCGAACCTTCGTAGGCGTAAAGCCGGCAGATTTACAGTCTGCTCCCTTTGGCCACTCGGGCATCCCTCCACAAACGCCGGTTGATGGAGCTGGAGATGGGACTTGAACCCACGACCTGCTGATTACAAATCAGCTGCTCTACCAACTGAGCTACTCCAGCGCCAAAACCCGCATTCGCGAGAAAATTCGGGACTTAGCCAGGCTAGCTGAATCCTGCGAGAATTTTCATTCTTTAGGGCAAAAGTCAATTGCCAAGGACCCCACTTTTGCCTTGCGAATCACGAACTCCCACCCTAAACCCTTTTTCTCTCAAAGCAACCCTAGAAAGCACGAAATGAAAAAACAACTCATTGTAATTGCTGGCATTATCGGCCTGCTCGCCCTGGCGCCCGCCGTCCGGGCCGAAGAGACCAAGCCCGCCAAGAAGAAGAACGCGACCCGGGAACAGATCCATTCCACCCAGTCGGCCTCCACTCACACGGTGCCGACCGCCGGAAACACCCGCACCGGCATCGGCATCACGGCCGGGGGCACGTTTATCGGCACCTCGGGCGTCAGCACCTACCATATCTTTGATGAGGCCAACGCCCTCCAGACCTACTTCGGCATCGCCGGGGTCAACGGGGTGTTTCGCTTCGGCATGGGCGCCCAGTACAAGCACACCGTGGCGGGAAGCCAGCGTGCCGGCCTGCACATCGGTGGCGGCCTGGGCCTGGGCACCACCGCCGGCGCGGCGGCGGCCGGAAGCGTGTTTTTTATCGAATTCACGGGCAACGTCGGCATCCATTTTACCGTGGGGCATGACGACAACGTGCTGATCAGCGTGGATGCCGGCCCCGGTATCTCGATCGTCAACGGCGCGGCCGACTTCGCGATCAAGTCGCCCACCGACGATACGCTCGGCCTGAGCGTGCACTACCTGCTCTGAAAATGAGCCATGAGGATCCCGGCGGCGACGGACACGTTCAGTGACGTGACCTTGCCGGCGCAGGGAATGGAGCAGAGCTGGTCACAGCGCTCCTCCGTTAGCCGCCGGATCCCCTTCTCTTCGTTTCCCAGCACCACGAGCCATGCGCGATCCCGGTCCACCTCGGACAAAGGCCCCGGCGCGTGCTCAGAAGTCCCGAGAATCCAGAGTCCCGCCTCCTTGGCGACTTCCATGGCGTGGCCCAGGTTGGCCTGGACGGTGAACGGCACCCACTCCATCCCCCCCGAGGCGACGTCGAACGCGGTACCCGTGAGGGGCGCCGACCGTTCTTGAGTGAGAACGATTCCACGGATGCCAAAAAAAGCGGCCGTGCGGAAAATGGCCCCCACGTTCTGGGGATCCTGAATGCAGTCGAGAGCGAGCCAGACGCCACCGGACTCGGCACCCTCGAAAAGCGATTCGAGCGCGACGCCCTCGGTCTCGCGGACGAGGGCCATGGCCCCCCCGGTCCGGCCGGGCGCCGAACGGTCGCGGTCCCCAGGCCGGCCCTGGCGCCGGCCGCGGTCCCGATCCCGCGCCCCATCACCACCCTCGCCGGACACCTGAACGCCCGCTTTTTGCGCGGCTTTCGCCACTTCGGCCCACGCCTCGCTCTTGGCGGGCACCGACACGCGCACGACGTCCTTGGGACGGCGCTGAAGGGCGGCGAGCACGCTATGGGGATTTCGGAGTTCGAGCAGAAATCACTCCTCGGTGAGGTCCCGCAGGATCTGCAGGGCCACGTCCTTGGGACGATCGGATTCGGAGATGGGGCGCCCGACCACGATGGCCTTGGCCCCCTCGGCCCGCGCCTCGCGCGGGGTCTTGACCCGCGCCTGATCGCCGGCGGCGGATCCCGCGGGGCGGATCCCCGGGACGACCGTGAAGAGCTTGGGATGTTTCTTTGAAACCTGTTTCACCTCGTGGGCCGAGCAAACGATGCCGGGAATGCCCCACGCGGCGCCGGCCTTGACCCAACCCTCGACCGAGCGGGCCACCAGGCCTTCGACCGCGGCACTTTTGCCCGGCACGGGGGCCGCGGCGTCCATGACCTCGGCCCAGTCGGCGTCGGCGAGCGAGGTCAGGACGCTCACGCCGAGGAGCGTGAGCTTTCCGCCAGAACGTGTCTGCGCCTCGTGAACCGCGGCCTCGACCATTTGGCGTCCGCCGCCCAGGTGCAGGGTCGCGTAGCGCACTCCCAGCTCGGCCGCGAGCCGAACGGAGGCCGCCACGGTCCGCGGAATGTCATGCCATTTGAGGTCCAGAAAAACCGGCCGTCCGAGGCCCACCAGACGTTCCACCCACTGCGGGCCGGCCGCTAAAAAGAGCTCCGAGCCCACCTTATAGGTGACCGGGAGATCGCCAAGGGCTTGGACCAGGCGCCAGGCCGGCTCAACCGCTGGATAATCCAGGGCGACCATGAGTTGGGTGGAAGTCATTGTCCCCTTGATAATTCCTCACGCCGGAACTTTCAAATCTACGCGGTGCATGTTACCAGGTTCAACGTTTCTTGAACTTTAACTGGAGTCCCATCCGTGAAACGCATGCATCTTTCGTTTCGGCGCTACTCCCTGTTCGCGTTGATGATTTTGGCCTCGGGTTCGGCCCTCACGGCCCAAGCCATCAACCCGGATTTTCAGGTCGACCCCAAGATCTCCGTGCCTGCCCTGGCCATGACCCCCGGCGTGCCCGTGGCCACTTCGGACGAAAACGACGGGCTTTTCACGGCCGACGCGTCCGCGGTTCTCGTGGCGGATTATGCCCGCCTCAAGGACGCGGCCTTCGCGTTTGATCGCTACGTCCAGATGGGAATGCCCTACCTCCACGCCAGCAATACGGTGGCCACGCCCGGCCCGGGTCTGGCCGTCATCTGGAATTGGATGACCCTTTCGGTGAGCGTGTTCTCAGCCACGACCAAGCACTGCTTTGGAGTCCAGTTCCACGACGAGCTGACTCCAGCGTCTTCGGGCTCGGAATGGGCCCTGACCCCCTGTCCGGCGGAAGCCAAGTCCCACCTCCCGGCCGCGCTCCAGCCCCAGTACGCCGACCGGCCCGCGTTCTCGACCCTCGAGGGCACTTGGTACATGGAACGGGTTCCGCAGTTTTCGACGCCGACGGCCCCCCGCATCTACGTTCGCTACACCATGACCGCCGAGCCCGATATCATGGGCGCCGGCCTCTTTTCTGGCTCCATCCAGGCCAAGCTGGAAGTCGGGGCCAAGCGCGTCATCTCGATCCTTGCGGGACAGGCGGCCATTCAGCCATAACAGAGGGATGACCGCGGTCGCCCTCGACTTTCGCGAGATTCGCAAGCGTCGCCGCGAACGCATCGCCATCGGTTCGCTGGTGGTGCTGTTTGTCATCCTGACCTTTGCCGAGTTCCGCCTGACGGAAGTCTCGAACTCGCTTCCGTTCGTGAACTCGATCTTCTTCTTCGGGATCCTGAACCTGAACGTGGTCCTGCTGATCGCCCTCGTCTGGCTGATCTTCAGAAACATCGGAAAGGTCTTCTTGGAACGCCGGAGCCGGGTGCTGGGCTCGCGCCTCAAATCCAAGCTCATCATGGCGTTTCTGAGCTTTTCGATCATCCCGACGATGGTTCTGTTCGTGATCTCGTCGCTCTACATCAACTCGAGCTTTGACAAGTGGTTCTCACTGCGGATTCAGAACACGCTTCAGGCCTCGCTCGAGATCACGCGCACGTACTACAGAAACGCCGACCAGACGGCGATGCACTTTGGTGAGCACATCTCGGATCTGGTGGGTGGGATCCTGGCGCGGCACCACGCCCGGCCCGGCGGCGAGCTCACCTCCGGCGCGCACAGCGAGATCCAGGATACCCTCGCGTCCCAGCGCGCGCTCCTGGCCGTGGATGCGGTGGAATACTACCCGGATCCCCTGGACCAGCGGATGATCTCGGCCGAATCGCTCCAGCGAGGCCTTCCGGCCTACTATCCCCGCATCTCCCTGGACCTCCTCGACAAAGCAGCGGGGGGCGAAAAGGTCTCGGTCGTGCAGCACCTGGACAGCGGCGACATGATCCGCTGCCTCACGCCCGTGCGGCTGGCCCCAGCGGGCTCGGCGAGCGCATCCGAAGCGCCCCTGGCCGGCGTACTCGTGACGAGCGCCTACATCCCGGTGAGCCTGGTCAGCCGAGTGGGCGAAATCGCCTCGGTCTTTGACGACTACCGCGATACCAACCCCCTGCAGTACCCCATCAAGACCACCTACTTCGCCATCCTGGTGCTCATCACCCTGGTGCTGATCTTCGTGGCCGTGTGGATCGGGCTGTTCATGGCCAAGCAGCTCACCGACCCGGTCGAGCGGCTGGTGCGAGGCGCCCGCGCCGTCGGCGCCGGCAACCTGGACATCTCCATCGACCCAGCGGGACACGACGAGATCTCGGTTCTCATCGATTCGTTCAACATGATGACCGGCGACCTGAGGCAGAACCGCGAGAAGCTGACCCATGCCAAGAACGACCTCGAAAAGCGGCGTCAGCAGCTCGAGACCGTCCTCGCCAACATCGGCACCGGCGTGCTGGTCGTCGAGCGGGGCGGAAGCATCTCGACGCTGAATCGCGCGGCGTCTCAGCTCCTGTCCCTCGACCCCACGACGTCGCTCGGTCGGGATTACCGCGAGCTACTCCGGGACGAGCGGTCCCCGCTGGCCGAAGTCGTGGCGCGCGCATTCGACGTCACCGCCGAGTCCGCGGACGACATCCGCACCGAGGTCACACAGTGGACCCTCAACATCGACCAGGTTCCGCGGTCGCTCGCGGCCGTGGCGACCCCTCTACACGAGAACGGCGACAAGTGGGGGGTCGTGGCGGTCATCGACGACATGACCCATCTGATCAAGGCTCAGCGTGAGGTCGCCTGGCGCGAGGTCGCGCGGCGGATCGCCCATGAGATCAAGAACCCCCTTACCCCCATCAAGCTCTCGGCCCAGCGCCTACAGCGCCGCTTTAACCACTTCAAGGGCAAGGACCAGGAGCTGCTCAAGGAGTGCACCGACACCATCGTCAAGCACACCGACGAGCTCAAGGAGATGGTCAACGAATTCTCGAGTTTTGCCCGGTTTCCGGAGGTTACCCCCGCTCCGGCCAACCTCAACGAGGCCGTCCGAGAGGTGGCCTCGCTGTACTCCCAGGCCCATCCGGAGATCGATTTCGTCATCGAGACCGAGGCCAAGCTCCCGATCTTTGAATTTGACCGGGACCAGATCAAGCGAGTGTTCATCAACCTCGTCGAGAACTCCGTCGCCGCTATCACCCAATCCGAGAACGGAGCGCACGGGCAGGTGAAGATCGAGACCCATTTCAACGACCGCCTGCAGATCGCCGCCGTGAGCGTCAAAGACAACGGTCCGGGCATGGACGACGAGACGCGGTCGCGGGTCTTTGAACCCTATTTTTCGACTAAGCGCGATGGAACGGGCCTCGGCCTCGCCATCGCCAAGCGGATCATCAACGATCACGACGGATTTATCCGGGTCTCGTCCGCGCCCGGAGAAGGAACGGTTTTCTCGATCGAGCTCCCTACGGCCCGCAGGGCGGGAGTCGAAAGCCGGAAGGAGGCGCCCCATGGCGCGACTGGTGCTGGTAGTTGACGACGAAGAATCCATCCGTACCTCGCTCACGGGTGCGCTGAGCGACGAAGGCTATCGGGTGGTCACAGCCGCCTCGGGCGAGCTGGCGCTGGAGCGCATGCGCGCCGAACGGCCCGACCTCGTCGTGCTCGACATCTGGATGCCCGGCATCGATGGGCTTGAGACCCTGAACCGGATCCGCCGCGAGTGGCCGGACCAGACGGTGATCATGATGTCGGGCCACGGCAACATCGAGACCGCGGTCAAGACCACCAAGCTCGGCGCTTATGACTTTGTCGAGAAACCCCTCTCCTTGGAGAAGCTTCTCCTCGTCATGCAGAACGCGTCGTCGGCTCGCGATCTGGCCCGAGAGAACCAGGCCCTCAAGCAGC
>DATJFU010000309.1:0-5703 GCA_035495495.1 Bdellovibrionota bacterium | reverse complement strand
CGGCGAGTTTGATCTCCACGGCCGTCCGCACCGGCCCCGCGGTCCCGCCCACTCGATCCGTTCGGGCATCGGACTTCTCACCGCGGACCGCAAGCGTACCGGCCTCGTATTGGGGCTTTCGCTCCGCGAGAACATCACTCTTTCTTCTCTGGGCCGCCACTCGCCGGGTGGAATCCTGAGCCGCCGCCGCGAGCGCGAGGCCGCGGGACGCCATGTTTCGACCCTCCGCATACGCGCGTTCGGACAAGAACAAGAAGTGCGCGAGCTGTCGGGGGGCAACCAGCAAAAGGTGGCCCTGGCCAAGTGCCTGGAGCCCGCGCCGCGGATCTTGCTTCTGAACGAGCCGACCCGGGGCGTGGACGTCGGAGCCAAAACCGAAATCCACGCGCTCATCCGCGAGCTCGCCGGGCAGGGCATGGCGATTCTCGTCCTCTCGACCGAGCTCCCCGAACTTCTCTCGCTCTCGGACCGCGTCGTCGTCATGCACCGGGGCCGTGTGTCCGCGACCCTCTCGGGCACGGAGGCCACCTCCGAGCGCGTGATCGCGGCGGCCATGGGGAGTCACGCGTGACGGCCGCCAAGAAATCCAGAAAGACCGTCAAATCCGTCTGGCCGGAATTCATGCGGTATCCCTGGGCGCGCGCGCTCGCGGCTCTCGTGCTCGTGCTCGCGATCGGCATGGTCTTCAACCCCGAGGGCGTGTTCTACCGATGGGGCACCCACCGCGACATGTTCAGGCAGATCGCCGTGCCCGGGATCCTGGCCTGCGGCATGACCTTGGTGATCATCGCGGGCGGCATCGACCTGGCCGTGGGGAGCGTCCTCGGCTTCGTGGCCGTGCTCTTTTCGCTCCTCACCCTGCACCTGGGTTGGAGCGGCTGGGCCGCGGTCCCCGTCTGCATCGCCGCCGGCCTCGCGGCCGGAACCCTGTCGGGCTCGGTGATCTCGGTCTTTGGCGTGCAACCGTTCGTGGCGACGCTCGCCATGATGGTCTTTGCGCGGGGCCTGGCCAAGTACCTCTCGGGGGGCCAGAAAATCTCCCAGGCCGTGCAGACCGCGACCGGCGATTACAAGTACGTGGACCTGCCTAGAGCGATGGCTTTTTTGGACAGCAAGATCCTGGGCGAGAACATCGCGGTCGTGACCCTCGTGCTGCTGCTCTCCCTTGGCATTTGCCATGCCCTCTTGAACCATCTGCGCTGGGGCCGTTATTTTTACTCCGTGGGCGGCAACGAAGAAGCGAGCCGCCTGTCGGGCGTGCCCGTCGCGGGCACCAAGCTCGCGGCCTACGCGCTCTCGGGTTTGTTCGCCGCCGTGGCCGGCATCTGCCAGGCCGCGCAGGAGCATCAAGGCGATCCGGAGGCCGGGATGGGCTACGAGCTCACGGCCATCGCCATCGTCGTCATCGGCGGCACGAGCCTGGCGGGTGGAAAAGGTTCCACCGGCCTCACGCTCCTGGGAGCCCTGATCATCGGGTATTTAGAAAAAATCCTCAGCGTCAACGCGGTCGGGGAAGCGAGCCGGCTGATGTTGACGGGAGCGATCATCGTGGGTGCGGTGTTGTTCCAAAAGACTCGGTCTAGGTAACTAAACCGAAGGAGACGTCTTCATGAAAAAGCATTTGATCGCTGGATTGGCCGCGGGGTTGGCCCTCGCGGTGGTGTGCACTGCCGCACGCGCCGAAGCCCCCTCCAAGAAATTCAAGATCGGGATGAGCCAGTGCAACCTGGGCGAGCCCTGGCGCGTCCAGATGAACGAGGACATCCGTAAGGCCGCGGCCTCGCATCCCGAGATGGAAGTCGTCTTTAAAGACGCCCAGAACGACACGCTCAAGCAGCGCGCCCAGATCGAGGAGTTCGTCGCCTCAGGCGTGAACCTCTTGATCGTTTCGCCCAAAGAAGCGGCGCCCCTCACGGCCCCCATCGCAGAAGCCTACCGCAAGGGCATCCCGGTCATCGTGCTCGACCGCCGCGTTCTCGGCACCGAGTACACGTCCTTTATCGGCGCCGACAACAAGCGCATCGGTGAGGCCGCGGGCCGCTGGATCGCCAAGCGCCTCGCGGGCAAGGGCAAGGTGGCCGAGCTCGAAGGTCTCATGACTTCCACCCCCGGCCAGGACCGGCACTCGGGCTTCATGAAGGGCATCCAAGGCTCGGGCGTCAACGTGGTGTTTCAGGCAGACATGCAGTGGCTCGAGCCCAACGCCCGCAAGGAGATGGAGTCCGCCCTGGCCGTGCATCCCGACCTGGACCTCGTGTACGCCCACAACGATCCGGGCGCGCACGGCGCGTACCTGGCTGCCCAGGCCGCGGGCAAGAAGAACCTGATCTTTGTCGGCGTCGACGGCCTCCCGCAGGAGGGCCGCACCTACGTCAAACAGGGGATCCTGGCCGCGAGCTTTGAGTACCCCACGGGGGGCAAAGAAGCGATCGACACGGCCGTCCGCGTTCTCCGCGGCGACAAGGACATCCACAAAGAGGTCACCCTCAAGTCGCACTTTTACACGCCAGAGAACGTCGACAAGGGCGGGGAGTGGGTTCAATGAACAACGAAAAGGACGCGCCCCGCGCGTCCGGTGGACAGAAACGATTTGCCCTCGGCCTGGATTACGGCACGGAGTCCGTGCGCGCGCTCCTCGTGGACTGCGCGACGGGCGACGAGGCCGCCCAGGCCGTGGTGCCCTACACCCACGGGGTGATGACCGAGCGTCTGCCCGCTTGGGAACCGCAGCGGCGGCTCCCGCCCGACTATGCTCTTCAGCATCCCATGGATTACATCGACAGCGGCGCCACCGCTGTCCGGCAAGCCCTGAGGGCCGCCGGACCCGGCGAGGTGATCGGCGTGGGGGTGGATTTCACCTCCTGCACGATTCTCCCCGTCCGCAAGGACGGCACGCCCCTCGCCCTTGAAGCCGAGTTCCGTGAAGACCCGCACGCGTGGGTCAAGCTGTGGAAGCACCACGGGGCCCAGCGCGAGGCCGACGAGATCAACGCCTTGGCCAGAAAGCGCGGCGAGAAGTTTCTGCGCTACTACGGCGGGGCGATCTCGAGCGAGTGGATGCTGCCCAAGTGCCTCGAGGTCGCCCGCAAGTCTCCCGCCGTCTACGCGGCGACCGACTACTTTGTCGACGCGGGCGATTGGGTCGTTCAGCAGATGACGGGAGTCTTTACCCGCAGCACCTGCTCGGCCGGCTACAAGGGCTTGTGGAATGCCGAGACGGGATATCCGTCGCGCGATTTTCTGCGCGAGCTCGACCCAGCCGTCGAGCACATCGCCCAGAAGTGGGTGCCCGATCTCGTGGCCCCCGGCCGAAAATCGGGATCCGTCTCCGCGTCCTTCGCAGCTCGGAGCGGCCTCAAGGCGGGCACGCCGGTTTCGGCCGCCACCATCGATGCCCATAGCGGAGTGCCCGGCATGGGCGTCTACCGCGAGGGCCCCCTGTGCATCATCATGGGGACGTCCTCTTGCCACATGGCGCTCTCAAGCGAGCTCAAGCTCTTTGACGGGTACGCAGGCGTGGTCAAGGACGGCGTCATCGAGGGCTTCCACGGCTACGAATCGGGCCAGAGCGCCGTGGGCGACATCTTTGGCTGGTTCGTCAAGGACGTGCTGGGCGAGATCTCGTTCTCGGTGATCACGACCAAGGCTGCGCGACTCGAGCCGGGTGAGTCCGGCCTCGTGGCGCTCGACTGGATGAACGGTAACCGCAGCGTACTCATGGACGCGAACCTGAGCGGGATGGTCCTGGGGATGACCCTGGCCACCAAACCCGAAGAGATCTACCGCGCCCTGGTCGAGGCGACGGCCTTTGGTACCCGGCGCATCGTCGACGCCTACCAGGCGGGCGGCATCCGGGTGACCGAGCTCGTCGTGTGCGGAGGGATCGCACAGTGCTCGTTCATCGTGCAAACGTACGCCGACGCCACGGGCTTGCCCGTGCGGGTGGCTTCTTCGCAGCAGACCGTCGCCCTGGGCGCCGCCATCTTCGGCGCCTTGGCCGCCGGTGCCCAAGCCGGAGGCTTTGACAGCGTCGAGGAGGCCATCGTCCGCATGACCCGTCCTCCGGCCATGGCGGTCGAGCCACGCAACCAGTACCGCGAAACCTATGACCGCCTTTATGGCGTCTATCTCCGCGCGCACGACTTTTTTGGTCGCGAGGAGAAGGGACTCATGAAGGAACTCAAAAACATCAAGATCAAGACCAAGGAGATCGTCCATGTCTGAGAAAATCGTCGATATCTATCTGCCCCTGGACGGCCGCGAGGCCCCGAACCGCACCGTTTGGCCCGTGGCCATGCGGCAACTCGAAGAGATCAAGAAAGTCGTCGAGGGCGCGGGGTGGAAGGCGAACGTCCTCAACCCCGACAAGCCCGTCTCGAGCGTCCGCGAGGGCATCGAGGTGGCCAAGAGGGCCAAGGGTTCGCGTTTCATCAACTTTCTCGCCGGCTGGGCCTATCCGGACTTTTCGGTGAGCCCCATGTTCCAACTCGATCCCCGCACGCCCAAGCTCATGTTGGGGAGCGCCATACCGGATTTTCCGGGCGCCGTGGGCCTCTTTGCCGCGGCATCGGGCACCGAGCACGTCGGAATCCGCTCGAGCCGTCTGTTTGCCGAGAACTTTGACCGGCACGAGGAGTACGCCGACGGCCTGACCAAGTTCCTCCACACCGGCGAGTACAAGCCCGAGCTCCCGCGCGCGATCGACGTCGAAGTGACCGACGCGCACCGCGCCGAGGCTCGCCGCGTGCAGAACACGCTCAAGGGCCAGATCTATGGCGCCATCGGCCCGCGCTCGATGCAGATGTGGAACAAAATCTCCGAAGCGGATTTCTTGCGCTACTTCGGCATCGCTCGCGAGGGCTTTGACGGACTCCGCCTGGCCAAGATGGCCGAGAAGATCTCGGACGAGCGCGCTGACCGCGCCGTTCAGTTCTTGCTCGACAAGGGCATGGAGCTCCGCCTCGGCGACGACCCGGAGAAGTTCCTGACCCGCGACATGGTCAAGTTCCAGATGAAGGTCTACTTCGCGCTCCTCGACCTCAAAAAGGAGTACGGCCTGGACTTCATCGGCGTTCAGGACCAGCTCGACTGGATCGACCACTATCCGGCCACCGATCTCTCGCTGGGACTGCTCAACAACCGCCTGCGCCCCGAGGGCGACGGCCAGACGTTCGTGGCGGCCACCGAGGCGGACGACGGCGCGGCGGTGACGCTGCAGACGCTCAAGCTCTTCGCGGGCGGCGAGCCCGTGGGCTTCAACGACCTCCGGTACTGGGATCCCAAGCAGGGCCTGTACTGGTTCGTGAACTCGGGCTCCCTCGCGCCGTACTTCGCGTACGGCAGCCATGACTCCCTCAAGGGCTCGTGGTCGGAGCGCCAGACGCCCATGTACTTCCGCCAGGGCGGCGGCACCTCATCCGTCGTCGTGCGCAAGCCGGGCGTCGTGACCTGGGCCCGCTTCGGCTACAAGGACCATCGACTCACGCTGAGCGCGGGCCGGGGAGTCACCGACGTCCCCACCGAAGCGCAGTGGAAAGAGCGTTCGGCCAAGTGCAGCCCCGACTGGCCGCACTGGTACCTTAAGCTCTGCGGCAAGGTGGAGTGGACCATCGACTCCAACCACCCCATGACCGTGTGCGGGGATTATCTTGCGCATCTCAAGGCGCTTGCGCAGGTGATGGATATTCCGTTTGTTTGTGGGGA
>DATJFU010000308.1:0-2359 GCA_035495495.1 Bdellovibrionota bacterium | reverse complement strand
GTGGGTGACCATGACGATGGTCTGCCCCTGCTCGCGGCAGAGGTTCTCGAGGTGCTCGAGCACGCTCTTGCCCGTGGCCGAGTCCAGGTTGCCCGTGGGTTCGTCGGCCAAGATCAATACGGGATCCGTGACGAGGGCGCGCGCGATGGCCACCCTCTGCATCTCGCCGCCCGAGAGCTGGTCGGGCCGGTGATGCGCCCGGCCCTTGAGGCCCATGCGCTCGAGCAAGCCCGTTGCCTTGGGCGCGATCTTGGCGAGGGGTTCGCCGTCGAGCAGGCGCGGCAGGGCCACGTTCTCGAGGGCCGTGAGGGTCGGGATCAGGTTAAAGAACTGAAAGATGAAGCCGAGCTTGCGGCGCCTGAAGGCCGAGAGCTCATCGTCACCGTAACTCTCGAGGTGCTGTCCATCGAGCATGACCGTGCCCGAAGTCGGGCGATCGAGGCCGCCCAGGAGGTGCAGAAGCGTGCTTTTGCCCGAGCCGCTCGGACCCATGATGGAAGCGAATTGCCCCTTGCCGATCTCCAGGTCGACGCCTTTCAGGGCCTCCACCTGCATCTCGCCTCGGGAATACGACTTACGCAGCCCTTCGACTTTAAGCAGCATTGCTCTGACACGATAAGGCATCCCCAGGGGGGCGTCCAAGGCCTTTTCCTTGCGCGCTATTTCCGCCCTGTGTTAGGCACTTTGGGCCTATGGCCGACGAAAAAGTACCCATGACCCTCCTGGGCAAGAAAACGCTGGAAGACGAACTCAAACGGTTGAAAACCGTGGAGCGTCCCGCCGTGGTCAAAGCCATCGAGGTCGCCCGCGCCCACGGGGATATCTCCGAGAACGCGGACTACGACGCGGCCAAAGAACGCCAAGGTTTCATCGAGGGCCGGATCATGGAGATCAACGACAAGTTGGCCCGTGCCCAGGTGATCGACCCCACCTCCATCAAGAGCAGCTCCATCGTTTTCGGTGCCACGGTCGTTCTGTCCGACGAGGAGTCGGGCGAAGAAGTGACTTACCAAATCGTCGGCGTGGATGAGGCCGACATCAAGCAGGGCAAGGTGGGCGTCACGTCGCCCATCGCGCGCGCCCTGATCGGCAAGGCCGAGGGAGACGAGGTGGCAGTCCATGCTCCCAAGGGCATCCGACGCTACGAAGTCCTACAAGTCCGCTACGTCTGAGCGCGGGCGCCCCTCGGGGCTCGAGGCCCCCGTTCAGTTCGTGAAGGGGGTCGGCCCCCGCCTGGGCGCCATGCTCACGAGCCGGGGCATCGCCACGGTCCGTGATCTGCTTTTCTTCTTTCCGCGCGCCTACGAAGACCGCACCCGGCTCCTCAAGGTCAGCGACCTGCGTGAGGGCGAGAGCGGCACGGTGGACGTCATCGTGCGCTCCAAGCGGGTGATCCCCGTCCGGTCCCGTCGCATGCAGATCCTGGAGGCCACTTGCGGGGACAGCAGTGGAACCCTCTCGCTCAAGTGGTTTCACTTTCACCGTGGAATGGAGCAGATCCTCGTTCCCGGCACCGAGCTGCGAGTGACCGGAAAAATCCAGCTCTACCGCGGACAGCCGCAGATGCTGCATCCCGAAGTCCAGAAGGGAAAGGGCGCGGATTCCAGCGGCGATTTCAACACCGGCCGCGTGGTTCCGGTCTACACGGAGCTCGAGGGCATCTCGACCCGGCAGCTCCGCAAGATGCTCTGGAGCGCGCTCGAGAAGGACGTCGATAAGCTCGGCGAGGACATCCCCGCCGCGTTTCTCGAACGGTACGCGTTTCCACACCTCCCGGGCGCCGTGAGACAGATCCACTTTCCGCCCGACCAGGACCTGGAGAAGCTGAAGGCGTTTCGCACGCCGGCCCATTTGCGCCTGATTTACGAAGAGTTTCTCAAGTTCGAATACCTCGTCTTGAGAAAACGCCTCAACATGGCCCGCGAGGCGGCGCCCGCGTTTGACCGCGAACGGAGCGACGAGGCGGTGCGTGACCTGGCCGCGGCGCTCCCGTTCAAGCTCACCGGCGATCAGCGCAAGGCGGTCGACGAAGTCCTCGCGGACCTCAGCCTGCCGACCCCCATGAACCGCCTCATCCAGGGCGACGTGGGTTCCGGCAAGACCGCCGTCGCGTTTCTCTCGTGCGGCGCCGTGCTCGCGGCCGGTGGACAAGCGGCGCTCATGGCGCCCACCGAGATCCTGGCCGAGCAGCATTACCGTAACTGCGTGCGGCTCTTTGGGGGCCGCGTCCGCTGCGAGCTCATCACGGGCAAGACCTCGGCGGCCAAGCGCAAAGAGATCCTGCCCCGCCTCGCCGCCGGCCAGCCCATGCTCCTGATCGGGACCCACGCACTGATCGAAGAGCAGGTCGTCTTCGGCG
>DATJFU010000307.1:0-7008 GCA_035495495.1 Bdellovibrionota bacterium | reverse complement strand
GGCGTTCACGGTAGCCCTAAGGAGCAAGGTGCATACCACCTGGTGGCGTTTTGTCACCTAAGCCAAGGGGTGTGATTTTTCAAGAAAAAGGGAAGTCCAGGCCCTGGCCGAGGGGGCCTGAAAGGGGGGGAGGGGGTGTCCACGCGGTGGACACCCTGGGTCGCTCAAGACACGGTCGGGTGGGGGTGGAAGTGGGGGCTTACCTGCCACCGGTCGTGCAGGTCCGGAGCGCCTGGGAGCTGCAGTGAACCTCTCCCACGTTGAAGTGGTAGTAGGTGTCGTCGATGAATTCGGCCGAGACCCCCACGCTGCCCAGGGTCTGTTGGACAGCGTTCGCGAACAGGGGGTTGCTCTGCCTCGGGACCACCATGGTCCGGTTCAGGACCAGGCCGTTGACCGGGTTGGGGTTCACCGCGGACGAGTAATCGTCGGAGTTGCCCCAGCCGTTGCGGCCGCCGGCCCCGTCGGGCCGGTAGGTCGTGGGGACGGGCAGCGTGCGAACCGCCGTGCAGCCCGTGCGCCGCTGGACCTCATCCCGGATCTTGGCCACGTCCCGCTGGATGATGGCCTCGTAGGCGTTGTTGGCGTCCACGAAGTCCTGGCAACCCAGGGCATCGTCGACCGTCAGCCGCGAGCCGCCTGCGTAACCGACGGTGGGCAGCCCATCCAGGCAGCTCGAGCCGCTGACCCAGGGCCGCGGCCGCTGCGCCGGCGGGTTGCGGGGCGGTTCGAGGTAGCACTGTTCGGGCGGGCTCGAACCTCCACAGGCCCCCGACGCCACTGCCGCGCGGGCCAGGTTCAGGCCCAGGGCCGGCGAAGCATAGAGAACGGCAAAGTTGCAGGGGGCGGGATCGCCCGTGGGGACCACGTTATAGGCTTCGTCGGCGTGCCCGACTTCGAGCCAGTCGGTCTGCACGTTCACGAGCCCGCCCCCCGGCGCATCGCTCACGGCCGACTGGCGCGCCAGCGCGGCCCGAAGCTCGTTGCTGATCGTGTTACCCACGACGAGCGTATCGCCAGGAAACCCCTCGATGTTGCCCCCAAAGTTTCCGCCCTGGTCCCCACCCGGCAGGTTGGCCGCCGTGGACTCGGGCATCTGCACGATCGGAAGGGCGCAGGCCGAGGCGATCTGCTGGGGAACATCGTCGGCGCGTGAGTAGGGGAGGTCAAAGAAGGTGGGAGTGTTTCCACCCGCCATCACGCCGTCATAGAGACCGTGGTCCTGCGCCCAGAGCGCTGTCGGATCCTGTGTGCCGGTGCCCGGCGCGACCGGGAGCAGGTTCATCAGGAGTGGAGCGGCTCCCGCGACGATGGGCCTCAGCGCGGCTTCGGCCCTCGCAAGGCGGTTCGAGTCGGGGCCCGTCGATCGCGTATAGCCCCCATGCGACTCGACCAAAACGGTGAGCGGGATCGAGGGCTGGGTCCGGCGCATGATGTCCGCCATCTGGCGGACGTAATCCAGATTGCCGCCGTCGTAGGTGATGAACACGCCGGTGGGCGGATGGGTGCTCGAAAGGCTGTGAAATCCGCCCTGGGTCGGGCAGGCGTTGCCGGGGCCGGGGCGGACGCCCTGCGAGCCCATGGCCGAGACGCCCGTCGACGGAGCGGCCGTGCACTGGAGCGGCGGTCCGGCCGTACAGCACGGCACATGGGGCATGCCATCGGTCGGGCACGGCTCGGCCAACGCGGGTGCCGCCCAGGCCGCGAGAGAGAGGGCGACGGCGCTCGTCAGGGTGAGGTTTTTCATGCGCCCCCCACGTCGAGAACGAGGGTGGCCTTGGACTTGTCGCCAAAGCTGAGGTGCCCGGGCGCGCCCTTGCGGTCGGGGTGGAGCGCACCCGAGACGCGGGCGGGTACCTTGCCGCCGCACTTGCCTGCGAGGCTCCCGTCAAAGGTGAGCTCGCGCACGACGCCCTTGCCGGGGCCGGTCCAGTGGACCAGGTTGAATACGCAGGCGCCCTCCCAGCTCCCGTGGAGGAGGAGCTGGCGCTTGTCGCCGTCAGGCTTGCCCTGAATTTCGTATTTCTCGACGCCCCGGTCGTTCTTGGCGACTTTGCCCTTGAAGAGGACTTCGGCAGAAGAGTCGGCGGCAACGGCCACCTGCAGAGCCGCAGCCCCTGAAAAGAGGCAGAGCAAGGCGGCGAAACTCGACTTCATGGATCCCCCGATCGTCCCTACATTATAGACGGACGTCCGAACGGGTCCCCTGTGTCAGTTTCCACCCACCACGGTCTGCGCCGGTGACTCCGGATAAGCGGCCTCGCATTTGTTCTCGCCCAAGGAGGCCCCGAAGTCCTCTTGGGTGAGGTACTTATCCGTCTTGGTTTGCGCGTCCGGGCAGCCGCTCGCGGCCGGAAAGCCCGAATGCAGGTCGACCTTGAGGTCCTGCAGATGGGGGCTGGGTGGAAATGGAGCCGCCGGCAGGCCCTTCAGCGTGTGGGACATAAAGGCCGCCCAGATCGGGAGGGCCGATCCGGCGCCCGTGAGTTTGACCGCGACCGGGCGCTCCCGGTCACGCTCGGCGGACTTGCTGTCGGTGGCCAAAGGATCGGCCGGCGCCGTGGGATCCTTGTCGAGACCCACCCAGACCACGGTCGTGAGCTGGGGCGTGAAGCCGGCGAACCAGGCGTCGCGGTGATCGCTCGTCGTCCCGGTCTTGCCCGAGGCCGGGCGGTCAAATCCCAGGGCCGGGGCGATCTTGGCAGTACCCGTGAGAAACACCTCGTGCATCATCTCGACGAGGAGATCGACCGAGGGCTCGTCGACCACGGGCTGTGACCGCGCGGTGAACTCGCCGGCAAACGTCCCGTCGTTCTGGGTGATGTAGCGGATCACCGTCAGATCCCGCCGCACTCCCCGCGCCGCGAGGATGGAGTAGGCCTGAAGAAGCTCGACCGGCGAGAGTTCGGCGACGCCCAGGGTGAGCGCCGGCACCTGGGGCAGGTCGGACGTGATGCCCAGGGCGCGCGCGGCCTCGACGATCTTGGGCAGCCCCACCTGCATGCCGATCTTGGCGGCCGCGACGTTGACCGAGTTGGCGAGCGCCGTGCGGAGCGGAATCCAGCCGGAGTACTCTTCTTCGTAGTTGTGCGGCGACCAGTTTTGCTTGCCGTTGTCGTAGACCAGATTCCACGGCGCGTCCTCGATGGGGTACGCGGGCCCGTAGGGGGCGCCCTTGGCGTCGCGACGCGCGAGGATCGCGGAGAGGTACACGACCGGTTTGAAGGTCGAGCCCACCTGGCGCTTCATGTTGAGGATGCGGTTGAAACTCGTGGTGGCGTACGAAGTGCCGCCCACCAGCGCGCGGATGAAGCCCGTGTCCTGCTCGACGGAAGCGAGCGCCCCCTCGAGGGGCAGCTCCGGCGGCAGCTTGTGGTACGCGCGCAGTCGGGCCACGCCCTCGGCCACGTCGGTCTGCGCTTCGACGTTCATGTCGGCGTCCATGGCCGTATAGACCTTGAACCCCGCGTTAGTGACCTCGGATTCGGAGAGCCGCCCGGCAAAGCGGTCGATCAGCTGGGCCTTGACGTAATCCGCGTAGTACGGCGCCTTGTTCGACGACTTGGGCGGCGGCGCGAGGCGGATGGGGGCGGACTTGGCTTTGACCGCCTCTTCTTCGGCGATCTGGCCCGTCTCGACCATCTTGTCGAGCACGAGGCGCTGGCGCGCGATGGCGCGGTCCAGGTTGCGGTAAGGGGAGTAGTACCAGGGGCCGCGGATGACCGCGGCCATCATGGCGATCTCGCCCAGGTTGAGCTGCTTCAGCGTCTTGCCAAAGAAGTATCCGGCGCCCTCGGCGACGCCGTGGATCTCGAGGTTACCGATCTGGCCCAGGTAGACTTCGTTGAGGTACCGCTCCAGGATCCGCTTCTTGTCGAATTCCATCTCGAGGAGGAGAGCCAAGAAAAGCTCGTTGAACTTCTTGAGCACGTTCTTGTTGCGGCGGACGAGCAGGTTCTTGACCAGTTGCTGGGTGAGGGTACTTCCACCCTGGGCCATGGAGAGCGTGCGCAGGTCCACCCAGATGGCGCGGGCGAAGCCGCGGGGATCCAGGCCCTTGTGATCGAGAAAGTGCTGGTCCTCGACGGACATGATGGCCTGCCAGATGCCGGAGGGGATGTCGTCCATCGGCACGTAGTCACGGATCTGGTTGGCCTTGTCGCTCGCGTCCCGCCGCGACAGGGTCGCGACGAGCTCGGGCTCGAGATAGAGCTCGGGGATTTCTCCCGAGGGCGTCTCGATGGTCTTGAGGGGAGACGAGTCGCCAGGGCCCTCGAACTTGAGATGGATCAGGGCGCCCGCCAGGCTGAGCGTGGGCGCGGTCGGGGGGAGCAATGCCCGCGGATAATCGAGGTCCCTCAGTTTGAAGCTGATCTCCGCCTCGCCCGGCACCCACTCGTAACCGAGGGCGCGCATGCGGGCCTGGATCCGGCTCCGCGGCAAGGGCGCGACGATCTTGGTGACGTCCGAGTAGATGCGGGTCGGCACGTAGTCCTTACGGTTGACGAAGGCCTCGCGCAGTTCGCGGTACTGCAGCCCCAACCACACGGCCCATGGCACCGACAGAACGGCGGCCACCAGAACCGCGACGCGAAGCGTTCGCCGATTCCACACCCGGGTTCGAAAAAAAATTTTGCACCGTTCCAACGCTGTGCTGTCCATGGATCCGGTTTCCAATCTCCTTGACGGAAGGTTGACGGGTCAATAGAACCTCAGAGACACGCATGAACAAAGAACTTTTTCGTTTTTTTGGCAGGTTCGCGCTGGTGGGTCTCGGAGCCTTCGGGGTGGCCTCTTCGGCCCAGGCCCTGGAGCTGAACTGGTCCGGCCAGTTCCGCGCGGGCACCAACTGGATCTACAACTACGCTTTGGACCAGGCCAACCGCACGGTCGACGCCACCCGCTTCGGTAAAGGCTATTATATCCCCGGCGGCGGCAGCCAGAACGCCTTCTTTCAGGAGGCCTTTCTCCGCCTGCGCCCGTCCGTGGTGGTCAACGACAACATCTACCTCAAGTCCGAATGGTGGGTGGGCGACCCCGTGTTCGGGTTCTTCGGCAACGGCGCCCCCTTCACGAGCGATCTCCGTCAGTTTTACTCCACTGGCAGCCGCGGTTCGGTCATCTCGGCCCAGCGGTTCTGGGCCGAGATCCTCACGGACATCGGCACCCTCCAGGTCGGGCGCGCTCCGCTCCACTATGGTCTGGGCCTGGTGTGGAACGCCGGCAACGGCATCTGGGACCGCTACATGTCCACGGGCGACGTCGTGCGCCTGGTGGCCAAATTCGGGGCCTTCTCGATCGTTCCGAGCGCGGTCAAGTATACGACCGGTGACAACATCGGCGGCGCCTGTACCGACGGCGGCATCTGCGCCCAGACGGGCGGCGACGCGAGCGTGGTCGACTACTCGATCATGCTCAAATACGAGAACCTGGATCAGGACGTCGAGATGGGGGTCAACTTCATCCGCCGCCTGGGTGCCTCCAACCAGAGCACCTACTTCAGCGCGCTCCTGGGCGCGCCCTCGGTTCAGGGCATGCTCTACAACACCTACGACCTTTACGGCCGCAAGAAGCTCGGCCCCGTTCAGCTCGGTGTCGAAGTGCCGATCGTGAGCGGCTCCGTGGGTCCGGCCAAGTATTCGACCTTCGCCCTCGCGATGGAGGCCCAGGCGCACATCTGGGGCGGTCTCGACGCCAACGTCAAGCTGGGTCACGCGCCCGGCCAAGAGGACATCGTCGGCGCGACGCCCGACACGTTCAAGGCCTACTTCTTCAATCCCGGCTACAAGATCGGGATGATCATGTTCAACTACCAGCTGGCCAACTTCCACGGGCCCAACACCACCAACACGGCGGCGGCCACGGCCCTGGCGTCGCCCTACGACAACCCGGTGGTCAACGCCAACTACCTCTCGGCCGGGCTGGGTTACTCGCTGGCCAAGTGGAACTTTCACACCCAGTGGACCTTTGCCAACGCGCTCGAGACCGCGAGCGCGGGCTCCAACTACTACAACACGTGGCGCCGCAAGTTCGAGGCTTCGAACGGCGACCAGGCCCAGGGCCTGGGTTGGGAGATGGACTGGGGCGCGACCTTTCACTGGGACGAGTCGTTTCAGTTCGGCGCGGACGTGGGCTGGTTCTTTCCCGGCGACTTTTACAAGTTCTCCAACGTCGTCGGTGACGCCAACTCCAACGCGGCGTCGACGGTGTTCGGGGCCCAGCTCAAGGTGGGCGTGAACTTCTAGACCCCATGGCGTGGTTGCGGTTGAGTAACCGCTCCCTCGGGGCGCAGTTCTGGGTTGCTGGCTCCATCGTCGGCATTTTTTCGGTTGCCAGTCTCCTTCTGCTCCTGAACCAGGTGAGCCGTCAGACCGAGGCGTCGCGCTGGCTGGCGCGGACCCATCGCACGATTTCACGGCTCAACAGCCTGGGCCGCGACTATTACCAGCATCGGACCCTTCTCCGCGGATACCTGGAGCTGCCGGAGGGCAAGCGCCTGGAGCAGGCCAGGGAGCGCGGGCCCCTCTGGCAGAAGGGGCTCGAGGCCGTGCGCGACTCGATCGCGCTCGAGCCCGATGCGCAGGCGCCCCTGGATCAGGTCGCCAAGGACCACGAGAACTGGCTCAGACAGGCCGAAGGTCTGACCCTCAACCGGCCCATGGACATGGTCGACCGGGAGGGCGAGCTCGGGTACGAGAGCGAACTCTTTGAGAAGACGTGGAACGGCATCGACGCGCTGATCGATCGGTTCAACCGTCAGCTCAGCGTGCGGGATCTCGAGGACAAGCAGGCCGTGCAGCACACCTTTGCGGCGGTGGCGGTGATCAACATCGCCCTGCTCCTGGTGTTCGGAGTCGTCCTTCTCAATCTCTACCAATCCATCGCGCGGCCCATCGCCGCGCTCTCGACCGGGATCCGCAGGTACATGGGCGGGGATTTCAGGGCGCGGGTCAGGGTGGGGTACCCCCGGAGCGACATCGGCTACCTGCAGTCGAGCTACAACGAACT
>DATJFU010000306.1:0-3209 GCA_035495495.1 Bdellovibrionota bacterium | reverse complement strand
CTCAAAATACTTTATCTTCTTGGTCTGGCAGCCCGTACGCCTTGCATGAATACGGCTCTTTCTTCTTTGATTTCGCGGAGATGAACATGGGGTTCACCAGCCACTTACCATCCGTATTGGCGTAGGCGTTACACATGAGCTCGGCTTTGTTGCGGTTCAGCACGACCCGAAGGTCCCGGGCATCCTTCACGAAGAAGACGTCCGTGTCCGAGTCCCCTGCGGCGAGCGAAGTGGTGCTCGGCTGCTCCATCATCTTCTTGGGATCCATGACCCCAAAGATCACCTGGTTGATCCAACACCGCTTGCCTTGGCGGTAGGTGATGAGGTCCTGGTTGCCCTCGCCCGCTTCACCGCAGGCCTGGAACTTGGCGGTCATCTTGCCGTTGGAGTCGAGCGTGCTGCGGATGCCGATCACATGCGCCGGGGGCACGCCCACCCTCCTCGCAAAGACTTCGACCAGGGGCTGGGGCGAGGCCGAAACGATCCAGACATCGAAATGGGCGGCACGGAGTCCCGCGATGAGCGCCTTCATCTCGGGATACACGCGCAGGTAACCCTCGACCTCCCGTCCGGCGATTTTCTTTTTGGCCCCGACCGCGGCCGTCTGGCCCGCCTCGATCACCTCGTCCGCGAACTTGCGGACCTGGGCGGGCGTGTAGCCAGCGAGGAGCGCCGCCATCCAGCCGTAGGCTGGCTCGAGCCAGTCCGCATGAAAGTCCTTTTTGAACGCCGCCGCGCCACCCGTCGTCTTTTGGTCCTCGTAGATCGAGAGGATCGCGGCCGCGCAGCCATTGTCCTGCGACGTCACGAGGGGCTTGCCCGCGGGGCCGGGACAGGCCGCATCGAGGGAGGCCACCGCCTCGGGGGTCAGGTGGGAACTCGTCGCGCCCCAGGAGACGGGTTTAAGCACCTTGTCATGCTCCAGGAGCCAGTAAACCGTGGCATCCCCCACGTCGTTCTTGGCGACCGTATTGTCCCAGTCAAAGGCCGCGACCGGGCGCCCGCCGGGACCCGGGGTGTGCCCGCCTGCCTTCAGAAAGGCCTGGATCCGAGCCCCGTTTTCACCGGCCCAGTCGGCATGGGCCGCTTGGCCTACGGCGATCAAAGCCATGCAGAGAAAATGAATCCGCTTCATGTCCCGCGATCTCCTGGTGGGTGGTAAGATTTGTCCATCATGCCTCTCTTCGAATCCTTGGTCCACGCCGCCCTCCATGGCGCCACGCTGTTTCTGCCGGTCTCACCGTCGGCACATGAATGGCTCCTCACGCGCCTCGCCCACCTGCAAGAGCCCGATGCCGCGACTTCGGCGGCCATGGCCCTGGGCGCCCTTTTGGCGCTCGTCGTTTTCTTTCGTCACGATTGGTCCAGCATCCTCTCGGGCCTCCTTCAGACCATCCTTCTGCGCCGCCGCCCCATGACGCTCGATGAGCGCATGCCGCTGTTCTTGCTCGTGGCGACGGCGCCCGTACTTATTTTTAGCTCCATTTTGGCTTCGTGGCTGGATGCACCGTCTTGGGGACCTGCCGCCTGGGCGACGATCCTCGCCGGTGGCGCGGCGCTCCTGGCCTTTGCCGACCGCATGAGCCGCAAGACCCGCCGTTGGGTGGATTGGAACTGGGTCGACGCCCTCGGCGTCGGCGTGGCCCAAGCCCTCTCGCTCGTCCCGGGCTCAGGACGCTTTGAGGCGACGTGGCTCCTCGCCTCGGCCAGAAACTACAGCCTCGAGGCCGCTTGCAAGTTCGCCTACTACGCCCTGCTCCCGCTTCTCATCGCGGACCTCGTGCGCATGCCTCCGGCGCTCATGCTCGGCGGTGCCCCGTGGTGGCACGACGTCCTCATCACGGCCATGGCCTGCGCGGGCGGCTGGGTGGCCCTAGGCGCCGTACAAAAGGGCCTGCGGCTCGGCCGCACCCTCAACGGTTACCTGTTGTATCGCTTGATTCTCGCGGCCGGAGCCCTCTGGGTGGGCTGGCGCGAAGGCTGGTAGGCCGGGCGGCCCTATTTCTTCGCGGCCGCGGCTTCTTCGCCGTCCACCTTCTCCTTCAGCTCCTTGCCGACTTTGAAGAAGGGAACGCGCTTGGGTGGAACCTGCACGACCTGGCCCGTCTTGGGGTTGCGCCCCTGGTAGCTGCCGTAGCTCCGGTTCACGAAGGAGCCAAAGCCCCGGATCTCGATCCGATCGTCCCGCTTGAGGGCGTCGGTCATCATGTCGAACACGAGGTTGACCACCATCTCCGACTGCTTGTGTTGAAGCTTGGCCTTGTCGGCGATGTAATTGATGAGATCCGCTTTAGTCATGATCTAGATTTTAACAGTAAAGCCAGTAAAGACAACACCCTGCTGAGATCCGAGATCATCGACCTCGACGGCGTCGACCCGGGCCATCGGTGGCCCACTGCGGCACCACTCTAGCATCGCGTCGACCGCGTCACTTGGCCCGGCAAAAACGGCCTCGACCGAGCCGTCGGGAAGGTTTCGGACGTATCCCCTGACCTCACCGCCGCGCCGCTCAACCTCGGCGGCGGTACTCGCCCGGTAGCCGACTCCCTGGACTCGACCGCGGATCCGAGCGCGGACGGACTTCATTCCACCGCGACCTCTTCGACGCCGGCGGTGCCCCAAAGATCGCGGATGAACTGCTGATGGTCGTCACCCATGCCCCGGTAGCGCACGGTGACTTGTGTTCGGCTTCCGTCCGCACGGGTCTGCATCTGGTCCAGCGATAGGCTGTTTCGGTCGAGGTGCTCGGCTACTCGGACGCGGCACTCCTCCTTCGTCCCCTGCATGGTCAGCCGGCATTTGTAGACCGCTACGTGACCCAGGACCCGGGTCTCAAAGAAACTCGTCATGGTCAGTGCGACCACCACCAGTATCGTGACGAGGACGGCAAGCAAGCCCTCGCCTTCGCCCACGCAGAGACCGAGCGCGGCGGCCACCCAGATGGTGGCGGCGGTCGTCAGGCCCGTGATGGCGCCCTTGCCCTGGATGATCGCGCCGCCCCCTAAAAAGCCGACGCCGGAGACGATCTGGGCGACGACCCGGGATGGGTCGCCCGCCCCGCCCAGGGTCTTGTGGTAGTCCCAGATCCCGGACGCGACGATGGCGTAGAGGCACGAGCCCAAGGAGATCAGCATGTGGGTCTTCATGCCCGCGGCTTTGCGCTTGAGCTGCCGCTCGATTCCCACCATGCCTCCGCAGAGCAGGGCGAG
>DATJFU010000305.1:0-6462 GCA_035495495.1 Bdellovibrionota bacterium | reverse complement strand
CCCGAGGCGTAGTTGGAGAACATGCCGCAGTTGATGATCCGGTTGCCGATGTCGTGGTCGCCCTCGCGGCCCATTCCCTTCCAGATGGCCATCTTGGCGAGGTCGGCTTTGGAGAACATGGACATGCCGATGCCCATGAGCTTGGTCGAATCCGCGGGGTGCGGGATCGCGAGGTTCTTGTCAAAACGCTCGGTGTAGAGCTGATCCAGCGTGCTGGGATAGGTGGGATTGGCCGCCAAGAAGGACTTGAGGTCGTCGGAGGTGCAGTACGAGTGCCACCACATGGCGTCCATGCCGCCGCGAGTGTGGATGTTGACCAGAAAGCGGGGATCCGGGTTCGACAACGCGGTCAGCGCGGCGCGAGCCTCCTTGCCCTTGCCCAAGGACGCGGCCATGAAGGCGGCGCTCCCCATGAGCTGGGCGGCAAAACGGCGTCGGGACGGATCAAATGGGCGTCCCATGGTCAGTTCCTCCTCGAAAAGGCCGGGGTGGAAACGAGGTCGATGATCATCTGGTTGTAACTCTGGTGGCTCTTGAACTTGGAAACGACCGTCTTGAAGTCGTCCAGGTCCAAGAACGAAAGTCCCCGGCCGGTGATGTTCTCAAATGCCTTTTGCACGACGCAGCTGTTGAACTGGTCGGAGTCGGCCAAAGCCTCCGAAACATCGGCGAGGCCGTGCATCTCGCGGCCCAAGAACGCGCCGTGGCCCGGATCGCCGCCGCCGCGGATCCCGTAGTAGTCGCCCTGGTAATACGACGTGCCGGTCATGATCTTGAGCTCGCCGTAGGACCTCGTGTAAACCCCACCACTGAAGTTTGGGCTCAGCGCCGACGCGAGCGGGTCGAGGTTGATGTGGCAGGCGTAGCAGCCCTTCTTGGGATCCAGGTGGTCCTTGGCCGCGGCCTCGACGTTTGGGATGAACTGCTTGTGCAGGGTCTGCTGCGCCGACGTGAGCGTGACCATGGACGGGTTGCCGCACATGAGACGGGTAAAGTACCGCGAGGACATGGTCCGCATGCCGAGAGCCGTCTGGTTCAACCCCGGGGCCGCCGCGCTCAAAAAGGACGGCGTCGTGAGAAGGCCGCGGTGAAGCTTGTGTGGAATGTGTCCCTTGGCGATCAGCCCCTGCATCTCATGCTCGTCGTCGGCGGAGTAGCGGCCCACCACCGAGCGTAGGGCCTGCAGCGGGATGTCGCTGAACGAGTCAAACTCGATCCGGCGGGTGGTCTTGGCCTGGGTGGGATCAAAGGTGGGCGTAAAACCCGGGGGCGGCCCCGGCAGGTAGTAGGCCTGCGAGCGCAGCAGGTACTCGTAGTACTCCGAGCCAAAGGTGTAGTTGGCCGTCAGGATCTCGCGGTAGGGCAGGTTGTGGGTGATCACGTAATCCACGAGGCGGTAGGGTTCTTCGTTGATGTCGTTCTTGTAGGTGGTATTGGCGACGATCTCGGGGTGGTCGCTGTCCTCGGTCTCCCAAGAGTCGAGGTGGGGGTAATACCAGGTCACGAGCCCGATGTAGAAAGCCCAAGGATTGGTCTTGGGTTTGACCGTGGCCAGGTCCTCGTTGAAACCGTCGTAACCCAGGGGCCAGGCGCGGAGCTCGTTGGGGTCGTCGAGCGGGCGGACGTATTGGTCTTGGGCTCCGAGCTGGGACATGGCTTGCATGTCGGGCACCCCGCAGCGCATGGCGTCCAGGATCTCCGGGTGAAACAAGGTGTCGTCCATGAAGCGGATATCCACCGTGACCTGCGGCTTGGAGGCGTCCCACTGGCTGACGGCGCCCCAGCCTCCGTAAAAATCGGCCCAGTTATGGGAGTTGGGCCGGAGGGCGCAGGTGGCGATGAAGCGATCGACGGCGTTGCAGACGCGGACCGTGGCTCCGGTCATGGGCATCTTGACGAGGCTCGTGCCCACCTGCTCGGTTCCGTCCATGCCAAAACGGCGTACTCGGCGGTCCTTTTGGTAGAAGATCTCGAGCGGCGTGCCGATCAGGTGGCTGCGGTGGATCTCGGTGTAGCCGGACATGAGGGGTGAATATTTGAAGGGCTCCCAGCTCTTGGTGTAGTCGGCCGAGCTGTTGTAGGTGATGTCCGCGACCGTCGTGTCCAGGTAAGTGTGGACCCCGTTCGAGAGATCGGTCGTCACCTTTCCGGGGACCTGCTCCCAGTCAGCGGTCCACTTACCCGAGGAATCCCGCTTGCGGCGCCAGCCGCCCACGAGTTCCCATTGCTGATCTTCTGGGAGGTCGGCGAGCAGCGGGTTGCGGTGCTCCCAGCGGATCTCGGACGTGCGAGGGTCGAAGTCCTGGTCCTGGTTGTATTTGCACGTGGCCGACGACATGCCCGAAAGCGCGTAGCCCTTGCCGATGTCGATGAAGTCGCCCATGGCCTCGGCGGCCGGCAGATCGGCGGTCGACTGGATTCCCTTTCTCTGCAGGTTGAGGAGCCCGGCCTGCTCGTTGGTCAATCCCGGGTGGAAGTAGGCGGGACTCTGCAGGGTCGTCGCGTTGAACTTGGTCGCGTTGAAATGGTAGAGGTCCCCGCCCTGGTGGCCCATGAGGTTGCCCTGGTAGAGCATGGTGGGCCGGATGTCCGTGATCCCACCTCCCGCCGGATAGAACGCGAGCCATTCGTAGTGCCAGTCGCGGATCGCTTTTCGGTATCCGTCGCCCTGCTGGAGCTGGGCCACGTACTGCTGCAGGGTCATCTTCTGGTGGATGTAGTCGGAGTACTCGGTGAACGTCGGGACCCGCCGGCCGATCTCGAGCGCCACCCGGCGGATGACGTCGGCCTGCCCAGGATTGCCCACCCAGAAGTTGGGCGCACTCATGACGGCGAAGCAGACCATGTTCCGGGCGTCGGCCTCTTTCGAGGAGATGATCGCGCCCGTCGCCGGGTCGGCGGCGATGCCGCGGTAAAGGCTGTCGAGCGCGACGACCTCTTGCGAGTCCGCGGTGTAGGGATAGAGCCAGCCCCTCCGCGCGGCGGCGAAGACGGTGCGGCGGACCGGATCGTCGGGCAGCGTCTCGCCCTCCATCAGGAGCGACACATCCGCCGGCGCGAACATGTTCAGCGTGTAGGCGTAGCTGCTGCAAACGTGGATGATCCAGGTGCGCAGGGCGAGCTGCGCGAGCGCGTTGGTGGGCCGCTCCTTGGTGCCCAGAGGCACGTCGAGGGGGTCGGGTGACTTGATGCCAAAGTAGGGCTCGTAAACGGAGGGCATGGAGCCCGAGAGCGCCTGGAGCCGGACAAAGGTGCCCTTGCCCGACGTGCGGTAGAGCGTGCCCTGCTCAAAAAGTTCGGTGTTGAGGGCGTTCGCGAAGCCAAGGACGGCGTCCTTTGCGTCCTCGTTCTTGCCCAGGCCAAAGCATCCCGTGAGGGTCACGCTCAATAGGAGCGCGTAACCCCGCCCGAGCAGGCGCCGGATAGCTTTTGATCCCCCGAACGGCATGTGCCGATCCCCCGAATCCCGTATTCCTATTAGTATATCAAATTACTCGGTTGATGCCGAAGGGCTGGCCACGGTTTGGGCGGGTGAAAACGCCGCGAGAAGGTCAACGGTGACACGGGGTTAGGACTTTACCTGGTCCCGCCAGGGCTTAGCTTCCACCCCCTTAGGCACCCGCCTTGCCCTATCTAGGTCTGTTGCAAGGAGGTTCCATGCGAGCCATCTACGGCTTTGCCCTGTCCAGCCTGGTCCTGGTCGCTCTGCCTGCATGGGCCGACGGCGAGGCCCAGCCGGTCGATCAGCACACCTCCGACATCTCGGTCGGGGCCGGCGGCACGGGCGGCTGGTCCGACGGCGCCGCGTACGGCGGCCTCAGCGTCACCTTTACGGGCATGTTCGGCAGCGATCAGCGTCCCTTCTTGAACATTCTTTACGGCATGGAGCACATCCACCTCGACTCCACCAGTCTGGGCATCGGCGGCGGCGCCGAGGGCCACTGGGGATTTCGGCTCCTCAACCTCAACCACGACCACGGTCCGCACTTTCACCTCGGGGTCGAACCCGATCTCTCGTTTCGTCTCGTCCAGGACCAGGGCCCCGGCACCACCGGCAACGACGACCGGGTCAACATCGAGATCATGGGTTCGGCGGGGCTCGAGTGGGTCGGCGACAGCTGCGACATTCTGGTTCTCGTTCGCGGGGGCGGCTGGGGCGGCGACCTTTACGGCCAGCACTCCGGCGGCGCCTTTGGCGGTGGAACCTATCTCAACTGCCGCAACGTGGACTTCGGCGCCGAATGGACGCGGGACACCGGCGAGGTTCGCCCGGTGGACGCCGCGACGATCGGCGTAGGAGTCCCGCTGGGCAACGTCGGCGTTCTCAATCTGGTGATCGACGCGCGTTACGCGCACGAGGGCGAGTACAATCCCAACCTGGGGGTGGATATCGGCTCGATCCCCACTTACCAGGTCGAGACCCAGGGCTGGCTCACCTTTCAGCGAGCCTTCTAGCTGAGGCCGATTCCCAGGTACTGCTTGCGCAGCTCGATGAGCTGGTAGGTCTTGATGCGATCCAGGGCAAACGGATTGACCCGCTGCTTGTAGAGGATGCGCAGGATCTCTTCGGGCTGATCGGGCTGGGTGCCGTCGCTCTCCTCGAGCCACGCCTGAAAATGGGCTTCGCGCCGTTGGGCATCCCGCCAGGGGTTCTCGAGAAAGTAGCTGTAGGCCTGGCCCAGCAAAAATCCCACGAAGGGCACGGGAATGAACGACCCCCCGAAGCTCACGAGCACCGAGCCCGACGCGATGGCGATGCGCTCGTCGTGGCGCGCGTCGGGGTGGGAGAAATTAATGGAAAGCGGAGGCAGCCCCAGCAGCTTGCTCTTATCCATGAGGTAGATGCGGCGTTCACCCTTGGCGTTCTCCGCGTCGGCCACAACTCCGTTGATCAACGTGGGGGTCCAGCCCTTGAGCTGCAGCCGTCCGCGGTTGACGTCCACGGTCCCCAACGTCGACACGATGTCCTTGTGCCAGGATTTGACCGGCGGACTCACGATCCAGGTCGCGAGGTCCGAGAGGGTCGCCTGGTCGTACGCTAGGCAGAGCACCGCCTTTTCGCGTTCGGCGGCCGTGAGAAAATCAAACGGAGAATGTGACTCGCCCGTCTCCGAGAGCCTGAGCATCTCCAACGCCATGGCGCCGTGGATGCGGATGAGATCCGAGCGGTAGCCAAAGAACTGGCCCACCGTGGTCGAGATGAGGGCGCTCACGACAGGGATCGGGATCTTGCCGATGAGCTGTCCCAGGGCCGTGCGGATCGCGTCGATGACCAGGGCCTTGGCCAGGAGGCGGCCCGGTTTTTCGAAGTCCACGATCTTGCGCGGGGTCATCCCCGCCTTGTGGGACCCGCGCTCTTCGACCCGGGGTGACCAGTACATGTCGTATGCGGGAGTCTCCCCGCGCGTGGGCGGGTGGTCGGCCCGGAGCTCAAAGCTGTCGAGGCCCAGGTACTCGCGGTCCTCGGGGGTCGACTGGCGGACCTGATCCTTGTACTCGTCCGGCACGAAGTCGATGAGCTTGAGCTCATCGCCCCGCTCGTCGGTGAGCAGGATGTCCGAGAGGCGAAACACCTCGGGAGCCGTGTCCGCGGCGCGCCCCTGGGCCGCCATGCGGGCCCGCGCTTCGGGGGTCCAGGGAATCTTCTTCCACCAGTCCTTGCCATGCTTCTCGACCTGCTTGAGGGCGCGCTTGGCCCACGTCACGCCAGCGCTGTCCTCGGACTCGTCGAGCGAGGCGCGCGCGTTTTCTACCGCCTCTTTGCGGGTGTCGAGCTTGGCCAGCTTGACCCTCGCGGCGACGTTGGGGTAGCTCAGGTCGTGGAGCGCGACCTTCTGCCCCGACCGCTCGTCCAGCTGGAGCGCCCATCGGGTGCCCACGGCCTGGTAATGAGTGGCTTGGATTTCTTCGGCGCGGGCCCGGCCGTCGGCGAGCAACAGCAGGCTCAGGGCGCCCGTGATGGTCAGCGCAGACGCACGCATACTGCGTGCGCAAAGCGAATTGCGCATGGTGATTTCCCCCTCCGTGAGTACCGCTTTAGTTTGCACCAACCGGCGGTTTTTTGCACAATGCGGGGCACAATGGACACGCAGATACCGACGTCGCTGAGCCCCGTCCGCCACCGTCCCGGCCGTGCTCCCGGCCCCCGCACCTGGTGGAACCCGCTGGGCGTCTTTGGCGCCATGGCGCGCGACCCCATCGCCCTGTTCATGGACCTCCGCGCCAATTACGGTGACATTGCCCGGTTCCGGGTCGGCCCCAAGCTCATGCACCTGGTGAGTCACCCGGATCTGATCCACCACGTGTTTCAAGAAAAGGGCAGGTCCTACACCAAGGGTTGGGACTACGTGTTCATGAAGCCGGTGCTCGGCAACGGGCTGCTCATGAGCGAGGGCGACTTCTGGCGCTCGCAGCGCAAGCTCATGCAGCCGGCGTTTCACCAGCAGCAGATCCGTGGCTTTG
>DATJFU010000304.1:0-7037 GCA_035495495.1 Bdellovibrionota bacterium | reverse complement strand
CGAGCGCAGCTATCTCCACAAAAAGATAAAGAGTTACGGCATCGAAGGATAGTGGGCCGGCTCAAGGCAGCGGCGAACTGAGACCCACCTGTACCAGGTGCTTGATCACCGACGCCAGCGGGATGCCCTTGGGCGCGAGGCGTCCAGCCGCCGCCTGCCACGACGCGGGCAGAGGCGATGACGTTGGATCCCAGTCCCCGGTCAGCCCAAAATCCTCGGCCGAGACGGCCTCGGATCCCTTGCCGAACGTCCACGCAAAATCCGGATGCGAGTTCTGGTACCACTCCCCGCCGAGAATCTTGAGGTCCTGATCGAGCTCGAGGTCATAGACGAGCATCTCGTCACGGACGAGGGGCGCGCCCTGCCCTCCCATGTGGGGACTCATCTCGACCGTGTACAGAACGTCCATGGCGACGCCGAGCGCGAACTTGGCCGCCGATGAGCGGTACTTGGTGAACCAGTCCGATTTGAAATCAGCCATCGATACGATGGCACCCCCGGGATGCGGCACGACCGCATGGGTCTCGGGGTTGAAGTAGGTGAGCCGGTATCCGTAGACGGGATAGTTCCACACCTCGTCGTCATAGGTCATGTCCGCCACCAGGCCCCGGTCTTCGAGGCCCAGCTGGTGCGTGACGATGAGGTGCCAAAGCCCCGGATTGAGATCAAAACAGGACTCGTCGATGATGCGGCCGTTTTCGTCCACGGCCGGGCCGTGCGCCTCGCAGCGCGTGCCCAAGAACCGGGTCGAGGGTGGCGCGTTGGCCCAGAGAAGCGAGGTAAGGGCCTTGATGTCGCTCGGAAAGAATTCCAACGTAGAGTGCCCATCAAAGGAGGGCGCCTTCACCGCGCGAGGCGACACCGCGACCCCCATGTGGGCCGCTCCGGACCAGCCGTGGCAGATCCCCATCCACTCGGGCACCTTGCCGGATTGATCGTAGAGTGACTGGCCCTGCCCCCAGGCCCAGTCCGTGACTCCATGCCGCGCGCCCACCAGCAGGTCATACTTCTCCGCTGGAGAAAGGCGCCGAACGGTCTCCGGATCGCCCTCCTGGTACAGACTCCAGAACGGCGCACCGACGGCGTAAGCGTGGTTCGCGCTCCAGTCCTTGGAGTCCGGATAGCCGTTGTCGGCGTACCGGCGCGCCACGTGCCCCTTGTACGTGGGCCAGTACGAATCGCTCCACGGAATCGTGGCAAGCTGATGCTGCGAGAGTCCCGCTTTGTAGATCTGCATCGCGTTGACGATCTGCTTATCCGGCGGAACCCCGGTGAATCTTAACGTCCATCTCTGATAATCGCCCGCCGCGATCTTTTCGCGCCCCGCCGGTTCGGCGCCCACGGCCCACTGACGGATGGCCTCGTGCCCGCGGAGCAACACGGGGTCCGCGTTGAGTGGAACGTCGGCGGCCTTGCGCAGGACGGCGCCGGTCCTCGCGTCGCGAACGAGGGGCAGCGTATTGAGCACGCGTCGCGGATCCTTTCTGAATTCCCGGAGAAAAGTCCAAACTTGAATCGAGTCCGGATCCGGTGCCCCGCCACATCCGGCGGACAAAAGAACGCACAAGATAAGGACGGGTACGGCGAGCTGGCGCGGCTGCTTTGAAAAGAGGTTCATGCCGACGCCAAGAGCAATGAACGTACCGTAATTGCCCCGGTGTCCGCACCGCGCCTGGGGCCAGGCCGTGGCCGGGACCCATGCTTTTGGCAGATCCGCGGGGCAGAAGTGTCCGAGACCCGTGGACTCGAGTGGCAGCAACGGACAGCGTGCCCGTGGTCCGCACATTGCAGTCTTCGGTCTCCATAACCTTGACCAAGGAGGCCAAATGAAAGGTGCAACAAGTTTCCTGAGAGTGGGATCGTTCGCGCTGTTTGCGGGCGCGTTCATTGCGGGGTGTAATTCCACCTCGTCCAGTATGAAGGTCCACAGTGGACACGATCTCGCCGTGGGCTCGAACACGCCCACCAACTCGTCTTCGAGTTTTGAGTTGGTGGGGTTCTCGACCACGGGCGGTACATTCACGGTATCCGGCATGTCCGGCAGCACTCCCGTGAGTTTTACCGGGTCGAATACGAGCGGTACCGACCTCACCGGCGTGAGCATTCCGCTGTCTTCGGCCAATGGGATGGACGCAAGCCTCATGTGCGCCAATCCCACCTGTTCGCAGGCCACGTTGACGCTCACACAAGGCAGCAGCTCCGCCTCCGCTCAGGTGGCGGGGCGCGACGCCGACGCCGAGATCACCAGCATCTCGGACGGCGACGGCAACCCTCTCAGCGACGATCAGCTCAACGAGATCTTTGCCGCGGGTTGTTCGGATCTGCAGTCCAAGGTCGCTTTGCTCAAGACGATCGATAAGGCGCACCTGGCGCACATTATGTTCACCGACTTTGAACATAGCGCTTCGGACGTCCAGATCGCCGATCTGCTAAGCGGCACGACCCAGGCCATGCTGCTCGAAGACAAGGAAAGCGACGACACTCTCGAGGTGGTCAGCTCGTCGTCTTCGAGCTTCGCCGACGTGATCAACTACACCACGCAGGACGCCGACGGCGTCACGCTGGTGGGCGCGATCGACTTCCACCTGAGCTGCCAGACCCAAGGCGGTCAGGACGGCAAGGAGAAGACGACCCATGAAGTCGTGGTCCACATGGTGCTGAACCTCGTGCCTGAGCAAGAGGTGAAACCCAACCCGGGCCAGGGCCAAGGCGGTCAAAACGGCCAGGGCGATAACTCCGGTGCCAACACGGGTGATAACACCGGCGATAACTCCGGTGCCAACACGGGTGATAACACCGGCGACAACACCGGTGATAACTCCGGTGATTCTGGTGATACCAGCACGCCCACCCCGGAACCGACTCCGTAATCCGACATGTCCTCAACGGAACGGGGGGACCCCTGCGGTCCCCCCGTTCGCCTTTTTGACTTTCGGGAGACCCAACATCCATGACCCAATCCCGCCTGACCGCCATTCTCAGCCTGACTCTCATCTTGGCAGCGGAGGGCTGCGCGCAGAACTCCCCCACCGAACTATCCTCGGGGGCCGTCTCCAAGGGCGGATGCCTGCGACTGCCCCTGCTCTCCCAGTTCATCACGGGTGTTCAACACGCCACCTCCAGCCGAACCCTCACGGTCTTCATGGCGCCCGTGAGCCCCACGCGGGACAATGACGAGCTTTCGTTCTTCATGAAAGCCGGATTTGAGGCGCTCGAGGATCAAACCCAGCTCATGCAGATGGAGCTCGCGGGATATCAGCAGGACGGCTGCCATCGGGTGACCGTTCAAACTCCGGGCGCCGACTCGCAGCCCTACTCGGTCACCGAGGCGGATAACGACCACATCATTTTTACCAGTGACCAAGAGTCGCACGAGGTTCGGCGTTTCAACTCGGAGTCGATCCTGATCACCGACGTGCTCCCCTACCAAGCCTTTGGCTGCTCGATGGATCCGCCGACCTGGCTCCGCCGGGTCCGCATCTTTGCGTGGGGTCGCCTCGCCACCGGCACCTATCCACCGACACTCGTGGATGACCAATATATCGAATTCGTGCGCTCGGCCTCGGTCGACGCCGAAGTCCCATCTGATCCGACTCCGCGTTGGACCTGGCAAGAGCTGCGGTTACTCTTCTTGTCAAATTTCCAACCCCACCTTGTCAGTTGCCATTGACAGCCGCGACATTCCCGGCCACGCTCTTTTCTCTACGGGGTCTGTTTAGTCTCTGACCTAAACTCCGGCCCTCACCACTACCCATAAGCAAATCCTGAAATCGGCAAGGAGGCCAGATGGAGAAGCATGTGATGCGAGCGTGTACGCTCGCGTTGGGAATGTGTATTGTCACGATGTCGGCATGCGGCAAGGGATCCTCGAACTCAAGCTGCAACACCGATGACCTGGGCGACGGTCCGTCGACTCGGCTCCTGGTGACGCTCCAAGACGGAGTGTCCACCGCGGCGCTGAGCGCATCGGATACGGCCCAGACCACGGACTGGGTGGCGGCTGACACCGTCGCCCTGAAATTTTCGGACCCGGCGGCGGCGCGGGCGGCCGAGGCCGACTTGAGGCTGGACCCCGGAGTCAAGTACGTGGAGCCGGACTACGCCATTCACTACACCCTCACCGGCACGGATCCGCTCATGTACAAGCAGTGGGCCCACACCGTGGTCCAATCCACTTACGCGTGGGCCTACACTACGGGCAGCCCCTCGTTGGTGGTCGCGGTCGTCGATACGGGGATCGATTACACCCACGCCGACTTGGCTAGAAACATCTGGACCAACACCAAGGAGATCCCCGGAAACGGGATCGACGACGATCACAACGGGTACGTCGACGACGTGCACGGCTGGGATTTTGTGCACGGTACAAACACTCCGATGGCTGACGACGCTCCCACGTACCACGGCACGCACGTGGCGGGGACCATCGCCGCGGTCGGCGGAAACGGCATCGGCATCAAAGGCCATGCCCCGACCGTCAAGCTCATGCCCCTCAAGTTCATGAACTCGTCGGGTTCGGGGTTCACCTCGGACGCGGTGCGGGCGATCGACTACGCCATCGCCAACGGGGCATGGATCATCAGCGCGAGCTGGGGTTCGTACTCGTACAGCCTCACCTTGGATGCCGCGATGAAACGGGCCCACGACCGAGGCCTGCTCTTCGTCGCCGCCGCCGGAAACGATGGACGGAACATCGACCAGTTTCCGTTCTACCCGGCGTCGTACAACTACAACAACGTGGTCTCCGTGGCGGCGAGCACGAGCACGGACACCTTGGCCACATGGTCCAACTACGGAAAAAACAACGTGGACGTGGCGGCCCCCGGACAGAGCATCTACTCGACCAAAAACGGAAACACGTACCAGTACCTGAGCGGTACATCGATGGCGACGCCGCTGGTCTCAGCCGTCCTCGCACTCATTTGGAGCCGCGACCCCACGGCCTACGCGTCGACGGTGCGGCAGGAACTCATGGCCACGGTCACCCGCAACCTCTACTACTCGGGCCGAGTCGCCTCGGGTGGAAGGGTCAACGCGTACTCGGCGGTCCGGGGCGTCACTCTCACGGGCGCGCAGACCGATTTGCCTCCGCCCGATCCATCCGAAACCGCCCCCGCGGGCCTGGGTGAGGTCCCGCCGGATCAAGGGCCCGTCACGTCGTGCAAAAAGGGGTAGATGGGCCGCTCTTCTTGGATTCTTCTCTGTAACTGCTTGAGAGAACGGTCGGCGGGAACGGGAATGATTCCCAGATCATGGGAAAGAAGGATCCCATCCCGCCGGCCCTCGGTCTGATCCTCGAGGTCCGGCTCGAGATCGGCCAAAGGCCCCAAAAAGAAGTGATTAGAGAGGTAAGCCAGCCAGGGCAGGTTTCGCTCGCACCTGAAAAATTCGGCCTTGCCGGGTCCCACGAAGAAGGCCAACCCTTGGGCTGGGTATCGCCAAAGGGCGCCAATCCGGGCGACCTCAAAGAGGCGGTCAAACCGCCGCCGGATCTTTCTTTCGCCAAACATCGAAAGAGTCGACTGGTCCGAAAGCGCGGTCTCCATCAAGTACTGAAGGCGCCAGCGCCCCTGACCGTCGGCGCAGGGGCAATAGACGCTCATCAAAAGACCGTTACGAATCCGGGCGAGGCGCGCCACGATCTGGCGATCGATCATCCCCGGGTCGATGCAATGGACGTGCTCAGTGGGCGAGCAGCTCCTTGGAGTTCTTGACCCAGTCCAGAATGATCTGGCGCTCGGAGTCGGTCACGCCCGTGCCCCGGTGCATGAGGCGGTACATCAGGGGCGGCATGTCGCCCTCGGTCACCTCTTCTGCGATGGCATCCAGGTCCTTCTGCGGCGTCGCGTGGCTCTTGAAAGGATAGCCGTCGGTGAAGTCCAGGTGCTCGCGTCCCTCGGCGATGTCGCTATCGATAAACTGCTTGACCCCCGGAATCTGGTGGTACCAGGGGTACACCGTGTGGGCGCTATGGCAGTCCATGCACTTGTCCTTGAAGATGGGCTCGATCTTCTCGCGGTAGGCCGCACCGATGGCCTGCACGTTGGCCGCGGGAGCCGCGGCTGTGGGGGTCGGCGTCACCGCCGCTGAAGCATCGTCATGACCCCCATGGGCGCTCGCCAACGAAGACGAAAGGACCACGCTCAAAATCGGCAGAAGAACGATCGCACGAGTCCTAGTCATCTAGGGCCGCCTCTCTCTTACGTTGGGTTGAAGGCATCAATGGCAGAAGCTCCTGCGCCACCACCGTCCTCGGAAGCGCGTCGAGGGGAGTCAGGTCCTCGATGTCCGCGTCCTCGGACGCGACGCCCATCTCCTTGAACTTTCTGGCCGTCACGAGAACGCGGGTCTCGGCGCTCGCCACGGTGCGGTTGTAGTAATCCACCGACTGGCGCAGGCTCGCGCCGAGGCGAACGAGGTGCTCACCGAGCTTGGACACCCGCTCGTACAGCTCCTTGCCCAGGGTGCTGATCTTTTCTGCGTTCTCGGCCAGGGACTCCTGTCGCCATCCGTACGATACCGCCTTGAGCAGGCCGATCAGGGACGTCGGGTTGGTGATCAGCACGCGGTTTTCCATGGCGTAGTCAAAGAGCCCGGGGTCCGCCTGCATGGCCTCGTAGTAGATATTCTCCCCCGGCAGAAACAGGAGCACGAACTCGGGGGCGGGCTGGAACTGAGCCCAGTACGCCTTACGACCCAGGGCCTGCACGTGCGCGCGGATCGCGCGCGCGTGGTCGAGGAGCTTGGCCTTGCGTACACCGTCGTCGGCCGCCTCCATGGCCTCGAGAAACGCGGCCAGGGGCGCCTTGGCGTCCACCACCACCGAAGTGCCCCCCGGGAGGCGCACGATCAGATCGGGACGAAGCTTGCCGCCTTCGTCGTCGGTGGCCGTCTCTTGCTGGGTAAAATCGCAGTGCTCGAGCATGCCGGCCATCTCGACCACGCGCTTGAGCTGAACTTCTCCCCACCGTCCGCGGACTGTCGAGGACTTGAGGGCCTGGGTCAGCTTTGAGGTCTCCGTGCGGAGCAGGCGCTCG
>DATJFU010000303.1:0-3226 GCA_035495495.1 Bdellovibrionota bacterium | reverse complement strand
GGTGGGTTCTACCGTCTGACGTCGGCTCAACCGTGCTTCGTTCGCCTGGGCGGCGCCGAGGCCAAGCGACCCCCGACTGTCCTGCGGCGGGTGGCGGAGGGCGCGCACAAGAACTTCGGGAGCGAGACCTTTTCGTCGGTGGAACTCGGACGCGCGCTCGCCAAGTCCACCCGGACCGCTGTGAACTACGCGCGGCGCTGCGTGGAAGCCGGCCTCTTCGAAGCGTCGGGCGAAGGCCCGGCGAGACGGTATCGGGCCCGGGATGCCATCACGCAAGGTGGCGCGTGACGAGGCGGACAAAGCTCCGGACAAAGTTCGTGTACGGCGGGTAGAAAAACCGCACCAGATCGAGCATCCCCTGGCGGAGCACTGCGCGTTCGTGCGAAAGGGCGCGGAAGCCAAAGTAGCCGTGGTAGGCGCCCATGCCGCTGTTGCCCACGCCGCCAAAGGGCAGGTTGTGGTTGGCCAGGTGGATGACCACGCTGTTGATGCAGGTTCCACCCGCGGTCGAGTTGCGGAGAATCTTCTCGATCTGGGTGTTGTTGCGGCTGAACAGGTAGAAGGCCAGGGGCTTTTCTTGGTTCTGGATGATCCTGAGCAGCTGATGGTCGTCGTCGTAGGTCAGGACCGGCAGGATGGGTCCAAAGATCTCTCCACGCATGACGGGCGAGGATTCGGTCACCCCGGTAAGAAGCGTGGGCGAGAGGTACCGCTGTGAGCGGTCGGTTCTTCCGCCAAAGGCGATGCGGGCGCCGGCGGCGAGGCTCTCATCGAGGAGCTTCTTGAGTTCCTGCTGGTGTCCCTCGCTGACCAGGCGGCAGAAGTCCTGGGCCTGGGCGATCTCGGCGTCGTCCTTGCCGTAGCGGCTGGCGACGACCTTACGGGCCTCCTCGATGAACGCGGCCTCCTGGCTGCGGTGGATGAGAAGATAGTCCGGCGCGACGCAGGTCTGGCCCGCGTTGATGAACTTGCCCCAGAGGATGCGGCTCGCCGCTTTCTTCACGTCGGCGGTCTGGTCCACGATGGCGGGGGATTTTCCGCCCAGCTCGAGGGTGACTGGCGTGAGGTGTTTGCTGGCGGCAGCCATGACTTTCTTGCCGATGGACGGGCTGCCCGTGAAGAAGATGTGATCAAACTTCATGTCGAGGAGCTGATCGGAGACGGCGGCACTACCCAGGATCACGGCGACTTCGTTCTCGGCGAAGATCTCGGCAAAGAGAGACTTCATGAACTCGCTGGTCTTGGGTACCTTGCTTGAAGGTTTGGCGATCACGACATTGCCCGCCGCGACGGCCGTCACGATGGGGTTGGCAAAGAGTTGAAAGGGGTAGTTCCACGGCGACAGCACCAGGACCAGGCCCTTGGCCTCACAGCGCACCTGGCTCCGCGTGCCGGTGAGAGCGAAGGGCGAGCCTACGCGCTTGGGCTTCATCCACTTCTTGAGATGGCGGATGGTGTGGTTGATCTCGGAGATGACCGGAAATACCTCGGTGATGTCCGTCTCGACCGGACTCTTTGAGAAGTCCGCGCGGATGGCCTCCTGAAGCTCGACCTGGCGGCGTAAGATCGCCGCCTTGAGGCGCTTGAGTTTGGCGATTCGCTCAGCGGCGCTGGATTGCGAGACGTTCCACCGATTGGACAGCTGGGCTTGGTAGACCCGCTGAATCTCCGAGTTCTGCATGCGGAACACTTATCATACGCGCCGCAGGATGCCCAGGGATCCGCGCTTGGGCCAGGTGGCCAAGTAGCCGTTTTGGCTGCCAAATTCGGCAAATGCCCGCTTCACCCCCGGAAACCGGTCACGGACGTCGTGACAGAGAATCAGGCCGCCCTGCCGCACCCGCGTACCCCAGTTCTTGAGGTCCGAGAGCACCGTCGAATAGGTATGTTCGCCATCGACGATCGCAAGGTCGAACTCCTTGAGCTCGGGCGCTGGGTCACGGACAAAGTCCGGGTCGGTCGATAGGCGCCGGTGCAGCCGGACGTTGCCGTGGCCGACCTGGTTCACGTTCTTCCAGAAGGCCTGCTCGTAGGAGAAGGGATGAACCCAAGCGTCGACGAGCTCGCCGAAGCTCGCCGGCTTGGACGCCCATCTCATGGGATCGACGACGACCACGTATCCTCCGTGGCGGGCGCACAGGCGGCTCAAGAGCGCCGTGGTCTCGCCCTTGAACGCGCCGATCTCGAGGATCCGCCGCGCGCACACCGAGTGGGCGGCCTCGGCGATCGCGCGCTTCTCCCAATCGGGGATGGTGATCATGGGTGGCTGATCCCCGTGGCCAGGAGGTCGGCAAAAGCGAGCATCTCGTCATGGTCCTGGTCGTAGGCGTCGATGTCGGCCGCCCAGTTCTGCGCCATGCGGGCGGCGATCTGCGCCGCCATGTGGTCCAGGTGGCGGTAGAGCGTGGACAGGATCATGGGCCGCTTCCACCGCGGGTTGAGCGAGCTCAGGAGGTCCGCGATCTCTTCGGCGTTGGTGTGCCATTGGTTCTGGCCCGCGGTGATGCCGTTGACATCGCCTCCGTGCGCCGCATCGACGATGTCAAAGGCGATGAGAATGTGGTTCTTGAGGAGCGACGCAAAGCGGTCGCCCACCTGCGAGCCGTAGGCGCCCCGGAGGGTTTGACCGATGGCCGACTGGTTCTCCATGAGGCGTGCCGCGACGAGTCCGGTGTCCTTGATCCCCGCGAGGCCGCTGATGACATAGTTTCGCGAGTAGGTGAGGTGGTCTTCCCAGAGCTTTCGCATTTCGGATTGCATGCGGGCAGGGGAGCCGGACATGGCCATGGCCTGCGGCGTGGCCAGGATGGCCAGGGAGCAAGCGAGGGCAAACGAAGCGAAGAGGCCGACGCGCGGCACGGAGACATGCATGGAGGTTCCTCCTTAAAAGGGTTGTTGGAACCTCATGGTGCTTTCCAATATTCGGGCCAACCGCTTCGGTGGGTTGTGGGGCATCCAAGCCTGAGCCCGGGGCATGACGGGGACCGTGGCCGTATCCGCCGGGGCGGCCTGCCCCCGACGTGGCGGGTCAGAAGGGAGCGCCAGAAAGGAACGTCAGAGCACGAGGGTCGCGACGAGCCCCAGCGCGCCGAGGATGAGGCCCACTACCGGTCCCCGTCCCGGCACTTCGCGGAACACCGCGTAGGTCAAGGTCGGCTCCGCGACGAGGATCGACGTGATCGAGGCCACGGTGATGATCCAAATGTTCCGGAACGACGCATAGCCC
>DATJFU010000302.1:0-3116 GCA_035495495.1 Bdellovibrionota bacterium | reverse complement strand
GAGGAATGCACCCTCCAGGCCGAAGTGATGTCCGGTGAGGACCCCTTGACCATTCCCGGACACATGCACATTTGCATGGCCGATACGCCCGAGGCGGTTACGGATCATCCCGATGAAGGCGGCCCGCCCGGAGTTCCGGGCCAGATCCAGCCGGCGCCCTCAAGCACGAGCTGCACGGCACACCCCATTCGCCACCTGAGGCGCGCGGCCCAGGCCGCGGACTACGTCAATCTCGTTTGTACGTCCCACACTCGTGAGGAGGTCGAAGCTCCCGGCGCTCCTTGGCTCAGCTGTCAGACGAGCGCGGATTCCGGTCTGAATGGCGACAACAACGATGGTTTGTTTCGCCATCTGACCTGCACCCCCTACTGCGCCGACGGAGACGCACCGGCCAACGTCCCCTGCTATCGCCCTGCCCCCGCCGACTACTATGCGGCCGCGGCCTCAACCACCTACGCGGGTTTGAATTCCTTCAAGAAGAGCTTCAGCGACCATGTGGTGGCCGACCCCGCGTCTCCGTTTCGGACCCATCTGGAGGAGTTGAAACGGTCGGTCTACGCCATGCAGACGCTTTGGTCGGAAGCCCATCCTGGAGCACCCGCTTGGATTGCGACGGTTCGGCCCGAAGTCGAGGCGCTCTATCGGCGCCTCAGGATTCTCGAGGTCCAGCTCTCCACGCTGGGACGGGACGACAAGCCGCTCACCGAGGATCGGTGGTTGGCTATCCAGGAGCAGCTGGACTACCTTGCCAACGGCTGCGCCCACGGAAATCCGAATCCCGACCATCCGGACCGCTGCACGGGCACCCCGGCTGAGCGGCGGGCCAGGGGCAACCTGGCGCAGCTCATGTCGCATCTTTCGAGTTCCGTCCAAGCGACCACGGCAGACGGCGCCTCCGAGTTTACCCGCAGGGCCGAGGACGATGCGCGGCGCCTGAACGCCGCGGCCGCCACCCTCAGGCCCGAGATCGATCCAGGTCACCGCCCTGGCTCCGGCTCGCATGTCACGGGGCCCGTATCGGCGTTTTATGTCGGGTGGAGCGATCTGATGGTCGCAGAGGGCTGCGTGACCGAAAGACGGAGAATCACCCGCGAACGCCGCCAGGCGGCCAATACTTGCCCCGGAGTTCGCCGCGTGACCGACGCGGATCTCAATCCCCACTCGCCCGTGGCGCCTCCAGTCGGCGGCGATTCGCACCCTGTGGATGGCGAACGCGGGGAGTAGACCCCCACCCCGGGCCGCGAACGCCCGCCCGCGCGCTTCGGCCACCTTCAGCAGGCAAGCTGACAATTGAGCTACGTGCGCTGTTGGGAACGCCGCATTCGGTTCTGAAGGGAGCGAGGACGGCGACACACGACCGGGAGTCGGATGGAGAGCTCGATTTCCGCCAGCGCCCTGGCCTCTTTCTTCGGGCCTCCCGTCAGAAATGTCAGCTCGGCCGCTGAAGGTGGCCGAAGCGTGTGGAGAGACCGGGGGCGGAGGCCACCACGCCGACGGCGAGCGTCGCCATCTTTAATGAAAGGAACCGCCCAGCCCGGGGGCGCGTGGAGCCCCATCAAGGGCTCAAACGCGCCCTGGCTGGCCGGGATTCCACCCGCTCACCGTCTACTGCCCCTGCTGAGGCGGGCTTTGCGGCAAGTCGACCTGCGCGTCGTACAGAATCGTCGCGAACCCACCCACGTCCGTGTCCTGCGACGGCGGTGAGCCGGTCGCGTCCACACGCAGCTGGTAGTTGGGCATGAAGTCCTTGAGGTTGAGCGAGTCGTCGACCTCAAAGAAAAAGCCGCAGATGTTCTGCGCGCCCCACGACCCGTGGTCCAGGTCGTAGTGGGCCAAGAGCCGCTCGGACGAAGTGTCGCCGGGCCGGCTGATGTAAATCTTCATGGAGTGCAGCCAAGTAATGGGCGCCTGACCCGAGCGGCACTGCCGGATCAACCCGTCGTCGCGGAGGGAGGCATCCGTGCGATCCGAACCGGCGGGCAAAAGCGTGCGGAGCCCGATCTCGGCGATGTTGATCACCTGCGTGCCCTCGTAATAGGTCGCGTTGCCTAGATTGGTCGAGCTGAACGGAAAATCGATGCCCGCCAGATCCCCCAAGAGCCCGCCTAAGAGTCCGCCACCCTGAATCGTCTGGGGTGGAATGGTGGACTGCGTGTAACCGTCGATCTGACCGCCCACGAGCGGGCACGCCGTCTGCGTAAGCGCCACGCCCAGGAGTACCGCGAATTGGATTGCCGCCGTTTTCATCGCCCTGACCCTCAAAACTCGTATCCGAGGCCGATCACGCCGACCCAGCTCTGCCAGCCGCGGAGAACGACACCTCCGCCTTCGCCGCTCATTCCACCCGAGTCGCCCACCTGAAACACGCGGCCAAACTGCGCGGTGAAGTGAAAGCCCTTGGGCCCGCTGTATTCGACCCCGCCCATGACGGTGACGGCGTTGAGCCAACCGCCGGCGAGGCTCACCTGCACGCCTTGTTGCGCGAGGTAGGGCGCGAACTCGGTGATCGCGTCGTCCGCGAGGCCGGTAAAGCGCACGTGCGTGAACTCGACGCTCACGGTGGGAGTCCAACGCGCGTCCATGAAAAGGGGCAACACGCGGAGGGTGGCGTCAGCCGTGATGCCGACGGTGGCGCCGGTCGTGCTGACACCCACGCCGAACTGAAGCGGCGCGAACACGCGGTACGTCGCCATGACGCCCACTCCAAACGGAAACGAGATCTGACCGTCGATGCCAAAGCCATGTCCGTGGGCCGAAGCGGTGGGCGGCGCGCTAGCCGTGTCCGCGGAGCCCACTTCGATCATCGGTCCCTGGGCTGAGCCGGAGTCTCCGGCATTCTGCGATTGGGGCGGCATCAGGAGCGCCTGGGCGCCCGGCTGGCTCAGGACCTGGTCCGTGAGTTTGGCCGTGAGGTCCCCCACCAGACCGTCGGGGGTCGTGGGGGCATCGGCCCAGGCCGCGGGGGCCAGGACCAGGGCGGCTGCCAAGATCGGGGCGGAATAATGCATAGCGGCAGATTTAATATAATAGATAATGACGATCAACTATTGAGCCGATGATGGATAAAATTCCAACCGGCTTCCGGACGGTCACGCTTACCCCCATTGACCGCAGTC
>DATJFU010000301.1:0-3093 GCA_035495495.1 Bdellovibrionota bacterium | reverse complement strand
TCGACGGTGGCGAAGGGGCCAGCCAGGAGATACGACGGGTCTCCGGGTAGGAGGCGGACCAGAAAGAACACAATGGCCGAGACAATCAGCAGCTGGACCGGCAGGAAGGCGAGCCGCCGGCCGGCGTACCGCCAGAACCTCATGGTCGCCCCGCAGTCAGCCGGCGTGAGCCCCGCCCGCGATCGCGGGCGGGGGGCCGGCGCGCCACGATCGCGTGGTTGACCCGTGTGCGCGCTGGCCCCGGCTGCCCGCCCGCCCGCGGCTACTTCTTATAAAGCCAGTCAAAGTGGACGTTGTTGTCGGGGTACCAGTGAAATCCCGTCCATTCCTTCTTGAAGGCCTCTCGCCACCCAGGGTTCACCAGGAAGATCCAGGGCACCCGCTCCCCCGCGATCTGCTGGATCCGCATGTCAATCTTGGTCCGCTCAGGGCCGTACGGGACCTGAAACGCCTTCTCGGTCAGTTCGTTGAGCTCGGGATCGTCACTGTTCACTGCGTCCATCACGTTCGTCTTCGGGTGGGTCAGGTACACCCATGCCGTGTATCCTGTGTCCGCGATCCACGGCCACTGGAAGTTGTCGCAGTGGGCCATCTGCTTCTTCGTGAACTTGGTCTCCGAGTACACGGCGGGTGGCAGCCCTTCCAGCTTGGTCTTGAGTCCGATCTTGTCGAAGCTGCTTTTGATGAGGATGCAAGCCTCTTCCATCTCCGGGATGGCTTTGTCGTACGAGATGGTCATGTCGAACCCGTTCGGGAACCCGGCGTCGCGCAGTAAGGCGCGCGCCTTGTTGAGATCCGTCTTATATGGCCAATATTTGTCGGTGTAGTTCGGGAAGATCTTCGGAGTGATGCTCTTGATCTGCTGCCCCTGGCCCAAGTAGACCTTCTGTCGGATTTCGTCGTAGGGCACGGCGTAGGCAAGGGCCTGCCTCACCTTCACGTTGGCCATGATCGGGTTGGTCTGGACCGGCCCGAAGTAGGGGATGAAGTTCGCGGCGTGGCGCACGACCTGTAGCTTGGCGTCCTTCGCGACCTCCTGGTACTCGCGCTCGCGTAGCCGCATCGCGAAGTCGATCTCGCCACGCTTCAGAAGTGCGAGTCGGGTCGCAGAGTCCGGGATGATTTTGATCAGAATGCGGCCAACCGCCGGCCGGGGCTCGTAGTTGGGGTTGCGGGTGAGCTCCATCTCCTGGCCCGGGATGTTCCGGATCAGCTGGTAGGGCCCGAAGCCGGCGGTATTGCTTTTGAGCCAGTCCTTCGCCCACGGATCGGTGGCCGTCGCGTGCTTCTTCGCCTCCGTCACATCGAAGGGCCCGCCATAGTAGTTCATGGCCATGAGCTTCAGAAAGAGGGGGTTGGCCGCCTTGATCTTGAACTGCACCGTGTACTTGTCGGGGCAGGTCACGTCCTGGGCGCTCTTGAGTCCTATGACCTGGGCGAAGAACACCTTGACCCCCTTCATCTCGAACCCGCGCTCCCAGGACCAGCGCTGGTCTTCACAGGTCATCTCGTTGCCGGCCGCGCTCTTAATGCCCTTCTTCAGCACGAAGGTCCACGTTGTCCCGTCGGCCGAGGCCTTCCAGCTCTGGGCCCACCGGCCCATGACCGCCTCGTCCCCGGGCAGGCTCACGCCGGCACCGCAGACCTTATAGTCCGGGTACCACATGGGCTTGTACTGCATGAGGTCGCCGCCGTACGTGAGGGCCATCACGTTCTCTGTTTCCATGGTGAACGCGACCTCGTCCACCGCTGGCGGGCTCGCAGCGTAGGCCGCGACCACCGTCAGGTCCTGATTGCGCGGGGGTGTAGCCAGGCAGTCCGTCGGCGATCCTTGCGCGCCAGCCTGCGGTACTCCCATCGTCGCCACCGCGAGGAGGGCTAGAGTCAGGAGACCCCAGAAGGGCACGATGCAAGCGGGGGGCCGGGTGGCCGAATTGTGGGCGGGTCGCCGACTCATGGATCCCTCCTGGCGTAGCCGAGACGTGACTCGTTCATTGCGCCCCGGGAACGCCAGCGTGGCCGGGCGGCGGCAGAATAGACCCAGACTCGGCCTTGGGTCAAGACGCGTCGTGCGGCTTGAATCGTCCGGGAACGGGTCGTAGTATCGGGCGGTCTTCCGACCCGTGGGCCCGCGGACACCGCGGACGGAGAGAGCCCAGCTCGTGCCGATGCGATTCGCCGTCGATACCGGTGGAACGTTCACCGACCTCCTCGTCGAGGACAACGCTGGCCTCCACATGTACAAGACACCCACGACGCCGGAGGACCCGGTGGAGGGAGTGCTCTCCGCCTTCGGCCTCGCCGCCGCAGATCGCGGCATGGAGGCACGCGCGCTCCTGGCCCGCGGCGATCTGTTGATCCACGGCACCACAATCGCGACGAATGCTGTGCTCACCGGACGGACGGCGAAGACCGCCTTTCTCACTACGTACGGACACCCTGACATCCTGGTCTTCCGCGAAGCGGGCCGCATGGGGCTGCCCATGTTCGACTACAGTGTCCCCAATCCAGAGCCGTACGTGCCGCGGGCGCTGACGTTTGAGGTGCCCGAGCGGATCGGTGCTGACGGCCGCATCCTCCACCCGCTCGACGAGAGAGCGGTGCTTGCCCTCATTCCGACTTTGGCGGCGGAGCGCGTCGAGGCGATTGGCGTGTGCTTCTTGTGGTCGATTGTCAACCCGCAGCACGAGTTGAGGATCGGCGAGCTATTCGCCAAACACGTGCCCGGGGTGGCGGTCAGCCTTTCGCACGCCGTGAACCCGTCGATCCGAGAATACCGGCGCGCCTCGGCGACCTGCATCGACGCGTCCCTCAAGCCGCTGATGGGAGCGTACCTCGACAGCATGAGCGCCCGGCTACGGGCCGCGGGGTTTGCCGGCGACATAATGGTGGTGACCTCGCAAGGCGGGGTAATGGAGGCCAGCGAGATTGCCCGCGTCCCGATCCACGCAGTCAAGTCAGGCCCTGCCTTGGCGCCGGTGGCCGGGCGCGAATACGCCATGGCCGAGGGCGGCACTGACACCGCCATCGTTGCCGATACCGGCGGCACGAGCTACGACGTGAGTCTTGTCCGCCGGGGGCGGATTCCGTGGA
>DATJFU010000300.1:0-3593 GCA_035495495.1 Bdellovibrionota bacterium | reverse complement strand
ATCCGGGCAGTGTCACCATTGACACCGCCCGGACCCGCAGATCTGGGTGAGGGGAATGTATTGCACTGAGTCTAAGTCTTTTGACGCGGATTAACCACTGACAAGTACTTGCGCGATTTGCGGTATACTTGGCAGGTGCGCACCATTCGTGAAGCGATCGGTCTGCTCGAGGCCAACCCCTCGCCCTCAGAGGCGGCAGGGGCGCTCGAGGACCTGTCCCGGGCCCTGAGGAGGCGAGTTCCACGCCCCCTAGCCCTGAGGGCTGCCGTAGTGGCCCGCAGGGCCGACCGGGTCGACCTGTCGCTTCGGGCCCTGGGCCCGAGGGTCCGGCCCCGGTCCAAGTCCAAGTCCACGCCCCGCCCGAAGCCCGATGAGGTGGTGGAATACGCATGGGCCCTCGCGGAGGTCGGGGCCCTCCGTGAAAGCTTGCGTAGGCTCGAAGCGCTGCTCGCCACCGACGACCCACCGGTGGCCACGTTCCTTCTTCGAGCGCGCCTCTGCTTCATGGCCTGGGATTTTGAAGGAGCGGGAACCTGGCTGCATCGGCATGCCACCCACGCAAGCCTGGATGGCGTGCAGAAGATCATGTCCGCGGTCCACGAAGCGGATGCCGTCCTCACCGTACCCGGCGACGCGCGGGCCGTCCTGGCGCGCCTGAGCAAGCTCGCTTTGAAGCTTGAGCGCGAGCGGGAGCCCCTCTTTGCCACCCGGGCCTGGCTCGCGACGGCCCAAGGACTTTTCATGCGGGGCCGCGGCGCCGAGGCCCACGCGGCCCTCGAGCGTTCGCGCCCGCAGGTCGAGCGGGTGCTGGCCGACCGCCTGACGGCACTATGGTCCGCCTGGGAGGTCCTGACCCGCCCCCGCCCCGACCCCGGTGACCTTCGCCGGGTGCTCACGCGGCTCGAGGCCGCGGACGCCGCGGGCAAATGCCGCTTTACCCGTTTTCTCCTGTGCCGCGCCCTCGGGGATGCGGCCGGCGAGCGAGAGTGTCTCTGGGGTGCGCTGACTCCGGACTTCTGGAGGCTCGCGGCTTCGTGGAAGCTAGCGCCCTCAGAAGGAGCGACGGATCAGAGCGCTTGGGACCGGATTCCACGGGACACGGACGGCCGCCGCCCCGCGGGCACCGGCCCGCTCCTCGATCTGACGGCCCTGCCAGCCGAAGGTGCTCTCACCGCTCCCGTACGCGACAGCCACGGCGCCCGGGCGCTGCGCATCCTCGCTTCGGAATGCCTTGCCCCCACTCCACTGGGAACGCTCCACGAGCTTCTCTACCTAAGTCAGAACTTTGACCCCTGGTACTCGCCCCCCCGGATCCACCAGGTGATCCGCCGGCTCCGGCGGTGGCTCGAGTCCCAGAAACTCCCTCTCGCCGTCGTCCATAGCCGGGGCGGGTACCGAATGGTGGCGACCGGACCTTGTGTGATCCGGCTGCCCCTCCCGGTTTCGCAGCGGGATCAGGCCGAGGCCCCGGCGTTTCCGCCAGGAGCCGAGCGCCGATGGGCCCTCTGGCTCGCGGCCTGCGGGGATCGGACGTTCAGAGCCCAGGACTACGCCCAGGCCGTTGGCGTGTCGGCGAGGCAGGCCCAGCTCGACCTCCGCCGGTCGGTCGCCCTGGGTCGCGCGAAACGGGAGGGCGCCGCTCGCGCGGCCCGCTACCGCCTTTGCCCTGGCCAAGGCCCTGGTTTGACGGAATAATTGAGCGGAGGATATGGCACCGAAGAAGTACGAGATCGTGGAGAAGGATGTGATCCTGACGGATCGCGGTATCAAGCTCCACCGGATCCGCCGCTGCGAAGGCGGCGAGCTGGGCGGCTACGTCCAATCCGAGAAAAATCTCTCGCAGACCGGAACCGCGTGGGTCCACGACGAGGCCCGCGTCCTCGGCAACGCCGTGGTCTGCGAGGACGCGCAGGTTTCAGGCGAAGCTTGGATCTTTGATGACGCCGTGGTCGGCGGCAGCGCCCAGGTCATGGCAGACGCCTGGGTCTTCAACAACGCGCACATCTCGGGTGAGGTCCGCGTGGACCGCCACTCCATCGTCTGCGGCAACGCCAAGGTCCTCGAGAACGCCTGGATCAAGGGACACGGGCGGATATCCGGCTCCGCGCAGGTGCGTGGGCACGCGATCATTTCGGGCGACGCGCAGGTCTCGGGAGAAGCCCACATCTCCGACAACGTTCACGTCGACGGAGACGCGAGGGTCCGTGGCTACGCCAAGATCCAAGACCACGCGCAGATCTACGGCAATGCCCTGGTCTTTGGCGACGCCTGCATCTCGGGCAATTGCCGGATCTTTGGAAACGCCCGCGTCTACGGCTCGGCCCGGGTCGAGGACACGGCCCGCGTGTTCGCGGACGCTCGGGTCGCCGGCCAGGCCCGCGTCGGCGGCTCCGCTTGGATTCACGAAAAGGCGTGCGTCGTCGGCAAGACGCGGATCGTCGGCACCGCGCGCGTGGGTGGAAGCGAACGGATCGATCGATCCGACGAGGCGGACGATTAGATCCGGCGGTCTCAGCTGCTGACGCGCTTGAGGCGGAGCTTCTCGAGGACCGAGTCCATGGCGAACCGGCCACCGCCCACCATCGCGAGCATCAGGTACGGAAAGAAGTAGAGAGCCGCCAGCTCGGCCTTGGACCAGGGGTCGTGCCGGTGCACGACGAACATCGCGACGCCCATGTTGATGATCACGGGCACCGAAGCCGCGCGGGTAAAGAGCCCCGCCGCCACGGCGAGACCGCAGAAGAACTCCGCGAACACGCAGAGGGCCATCGACAGAGGCGAGCCGATGCCGATCGGATCCGGAAACTGGTGCATGTCGGCGCCAAAGCTCACGAGCTTGCCCCAGCCATGGCCGAACGCCAGCATGAGCCCCATCGAAACCCGAAGGATCAGCAGGCCCAGGTCACGCATGAAAGCTGAGTTACGCATGGTGGTCTCCCTTGGTTAGCTCGCCCCGTACTGGCGCCGGTATTCGTTTATTTTGGCCTTGAGCGCCGGGTCGATCAACTGCTTTCCGTCGACCTTCTTGGTCTCGAGGTGCTCCATGATCTCGTCCAGGGTCACGAGCGCCACCACGGGCATCCCGTACTCGTCCGCGAGTTCCTTCAAGGCGGAGGCCTGACCCTTGCCCTTTTCCATGCGGTCGACAGAAACCACGAGGCCCGCGAGTTCCACCTCGCCCGCGGCCTTGAGCATGGGCACGCACTCGCGAACCGCAGTGCCCGCCGTGACCACGTCCTCGACGATCAGGACGCGGTCGCCGTCCTTGGGCTTCTTGCCGACCCAGTGCCCCCCCTCCCCGTGGTCCTTGGACTCCTTGCGGTTGAAGCAAAAGCCCTTGTCCACGCCGTGGTTGGCGAACAGCGACGCCGCGATCGACACCGCCAGGGGGATCCCCTTGTAAGCGGGCCCGAAGAGGAGGTCAAAGGACCCCACCCCGACCTGGGATTGGATGGCCTTGGCGTAGAAGGCGCCCAAGCGCGCGATGCGCGAACCCGTGTTGTAGAGGCCTGTGTTGATGAAGAACGGCGTCTTGCGCCCGCTCTTGGTCACGAAGTCGCCAAAGGACACGACCCCCGACTCCCACATGAAGT
>DATJFU010000299.1:0-3992 GCA_035495495.1 Bdellovibrionota bacterium | reverse complement strand
AGCAGAGCAGCAGGCCCCAGTTATGGGGGACAAACGACTCGATGATGCCCGTCTGCTTGGCGAAGATGATGTACCACTGCATGACCGCGTTACGCAGAAAGCCCGAGCAGAACTCGACCGCCGCGATGGTCATGATGATGGGGTTGGTGAACATGCGCTTCAAGACGGACAGCACGTCCATCGTCAGGTGCTCTTGGCCAGAAGAGGCGTCGGCCACGTCGAAGTCGGCGTGCCCGGCGTGAACGGGGGAGTCGAACACCATGAAGTAGTCGAGGATCACGAACGCGGCCAGGATCGCGGCCGGAACGAAGAACACCCACTGGGTCGGCGCGTTCCGCACGATGAGCGCGCCCCAATCGTAGGCGAAGTAGACGCCGAGTGAGATCAGGATGCCGAAGATACCGGCGAACACGCCGCGCTCGCGGACATGGAACCAGTGGGCATTGACCTTGACGATGGCGACCGCGCCAAAGCTCTGAAAGTACATGTTGACCGCGTAGAGCACGGAGAACACGACCGCGAGGTTGCGCGTAAAGCCCGAGGCCAGCACGAGGCCCATGGCCAGGTTCGAGAGGGCGGCGCCCGAGGCGCCGATCAGCATCGCCCGGCGTCCGCCGATCTTGTCGGTGAGGGGGCCGTTGATGATAAAGGCGCAGCCGTAAACCAGCGTGCCCCAGAAGAAGATGGTGCCGAAGTCGGCGTTGCTCATCAGCGAGCCGAGGGCGTTCTTGCTGACCGTCAGGTTGTAACGGCCCATGTACAGAAACGCGTAGGTGAGGCCGAGGGGGAGCCAGTTGAGGCGGCGCCGGCGCTTGAAGGCTTCGCTATGACCCATCTCGATCCTAGGGATCCGCGCGAACACGAGGCCGATCACGGCCAGAAGAATGAGAATGGGCAGAAACTGTTTGAGGCTGTTCAGAAGATCCATGGTCCCCCCTCGAGACGATGTCGCAATGGTGGCTGCACCCTATGGGCGGAGCGGCGGGGGGTCAACGACGAGTTGACCATGAGATAGACTCGGTGCGTCATCACTAAAATGGTGGAATAATCAATAAAACCAATGGGCTAATTCTTGATTGATGCACTGCATTCTTCAGAGTAAGACCCCCGGATGACGAAATCCGATGCGAAGCTTCTTCACGTGGATGCCTCCACCTGGAAATCCGGGGTGATCCAAGGCGTGAAACACGGCCTGGTCGGCCACCCCTCCCTGCAGATGGATGCCCTTTTGGCCCTGGCCAAGCGCCTGCCCGCCTCCCAGGTGAGGATCAACAGCGGACATGTGCCGATCAACACCGACCTGCACACCATCGGCGTCAAGCACAGCACCGGCCGCGGGATCGACGAGACCTTTGCCCACATCGAGTCCGCCGGTTCTTTCGTGTTTCTGCAGAGCGTGCAGACGGATCCCGAGTACCGCCGCCTGGTGGACTCGGTGCTCGACGAGGTTCAGGAGATGGTCGAGGCCCAGGAGGGTCCCATGTCCTACCGCGAAGGCTGGATCTTTGTTTCGTCGCCCGGGATCATCACCCCGTATCACCGTGACCAGGAGACCAACTTTCTTCTCCACTGTCAGGGCAAGAAGACCGTGAGCGTGTTTCCGGTCGATGACCTTGCGGTCGTGAGCCACGAAGAATCAGAAATTTTCCACGGCGAGCACCACCTGCGCGCCACGATCCACACCGAAGAGAAACAGAAGCGCGCCGAGGTGTTCGAGCTCGAACCTGGCATGGGCGCCTACATGCCGTACTCGGCCCCCCACTGGGTCAAGAACGGCGACCAGGTGTCGATCACCTTCAGCGCGACCTACCACACGGCCGCGAGCAAGCGCCGCAAGAACGTCTACAAGATGAACTACAAGCTGCGGCAACAGGGCAAGAGCCCGGTCGGCTTCGGCGTCAAGCCATGGCTCGACTCCATGAAGAACCAGGCCGTCTTGGCCGGTCTCGCGATGGATGGCATCAAGGGCCGCCTGCGGGGCAAGCGCCCCGTAGCCGATCCGCGCTACTCCTGATTTCAGGGATTACTTACAGTCGAACTCTGCACCCACGTCGATGCCGGCGATCGTGTTGCCGGCTTTGAGGTGGAGCGGGGGCTTTTTCTGTTTGGACTTGGCGTAATCCTTGAGCTCGGTCTCGGCCGTGGCGGTCTGTTTTCCCCACCCCATCGCTTTGAGTTCCAGGGTCGCCTTGCCCGCCGCCGACAGGACCAGATCCGCCGTGTAGCGGCGGTTGCTCACCCGCAGCTCGGTCTTGGCTTCTGGCCCAGGCTCGGCCGCCCTGAGGTGCTGCGTCCCCATGTCGATCGCGCCCTTGCTGTCGTGAAACGCCACGTTGCACTGGTAGTAATAGGGCTTGGGCTCTTGCGCGGCCCATCCGGAGTCCGCGTTCGCCGAAACCATGATCCACAAAACAAGCAACAGAAGTGAGGTTTTCATGGAAAGGGTTGTCCCGCCGGAGAGTTGGCCACCGCCTGGAGATAACCTGAGATCGCATGCCGGCGCTCTTCTTCGCGGCGCCGGTGCTCAGTCGGATCCGTCGAAGCGGGATCGATGTTGAAACCGCCGCCCGCGGGCATCTGGCTGCCCGAGGGGGTGGATCCCAGACGATCTTGGATGTTCTGCAGCCAAGTCCGACCGCCGCCGGCCGAGCTGTTGAGAAACGTCCTGAGGCGGTTGTAGTCCGGCGGGTTCATTCCGACAAACTCACCGTTGGCGCTTCCCGGGCCGTGGCAGCTTCCGCAACGCTGCATGAGCCGCTCGGCGATGGGCTGCAGCTGCCGGGCCGTGATCTGGGCCAGGGTCGTGCCCTGGCCGTCGATGTCTCCGCTCGCGCCCGGATCGCCCCGGAGAATTCGGCACAAACCCTCGTAACCTCCGCCGGCGCCGCTGCCACTGGACCCCGGGGGCTGCGGCGGGGAGGTACCGAAGGCCTGGAGGCTGAGGGCCTTCAAGGCCGAGCAGTTGTCGCCGCCGTGCTGGGTGATATACGCCTGGACCTCGGGCGAATTGTAGGTGTCCGTGACCACCGGCTGTTCCTTGAGCATGTCGACGAACTGGTCCGAGAACGCGTAGGTCGTATCCGCCGTGTTCCGTCCCAAGGTCATGGACCAGTTGCCCGCGTTGATGCCAAAGGGCTCGGTGATGTACCGTAGGGCCGTGATGGGAGCCGGGTCCTGCTCGGGGACGCCTTGCACACCGCCCGGATCGTCGATGGCCGAGAGGTTGAGGCCGTTCTCCTGATTTGTGGCGTTGTAGGCCGTGCGGGCCTCGCGGCGGGCGGCGGCGTTGATCTGTGCAGTGGTCATGTGGCTCGCGCCGGCCGGGTTGTCCCAGGTGAGGTAGGAGCGCGCGAAGTCCTCCGCGCGGGTCTGTTTGTCCTGGTCCAGCCGGTTATGGTTTCGGCGCGTGTGCTGAAGGACCGTATCGTAGACCGCGTCGTTGATCTGGTCCGGAGTCGAGGTCGCGGTGAGGCCCGTGACGGACGCCGCTCCCCCGGGCTGAGCCAGGGCCGTGGCGGAGTTCGCCGTGTAGAAATCGCGGGCATAACCCGGCACCCAATCCGGGATGTACTCCCTCAGGCGGGAAGCGGTAGGTGAAGAGGAGCCCGGCGACGAATCGCACATGGTGATGCCCGCAAGCGCGTACTTGAACCGGTTGAAGTTGGGGTTGTGGCTCATCTCGGTCGTGATGCGGCACATGTTCATGCCCTGCAGCTGATCAAACATCAGGTGCGAGGCGCCGGCTCCGTCCGAGGTCTTAGAAGAGGTATTGAGAAGCTGGCCGGAGTCCTTGTTGGGGATGTGTGGGACCCGAAAATAGCCATTGGTGGTGACCGCGGTGCGAGTGGCGTCCTCACGCTGTTGCAGAATCCGGCGCCGGGCCGCATCGGTCGTGGCGGCGGCCAAGGCGGTCCGGTCCGCGGCCGTCTCGCCCGGCAGGCCCAGGATGTCGAGCCGGTCGGTGGTGCCGTTTGAGCGGGCCGCCACGATGC
>DATJFU010000298.1:0-11700 GCA_035495495.1 Bdellovibrionota bacterium | reverse complement strand
GGATCCGGCACCACGTGTTTCCGAAGATCTCCGAGCGTCTCCAGTTTGAGATCGACGAGGCCATGGGTGGAAGCCGCGCGCCCATCACGGCTCGCATGCATTTCTTGGGGTGGCATATCCCCAAAGAAAAGATCGTCGAGGTGCTGCCGAAGCTGACCTTGGCGGTTCTGGCCGAGAAGCACCGGATTCCACCCCGGCTCATGCGCCAATATCGCAACCTCGAGGTCGGGTCACACGCGCGCATGGGGATCCTCGAGCATCTGGTCAAGGAGCGCGGGATCTTTATCTACGAAAAGGACCTCCACACGCTCTCGCATAGCCTGGCGGCCTTTGACGCCTTCATCGCCGCCTACACGGCCTTGCTCGCGGACTCGGGGCAGTGCGCAAAAGCCCCCAAGAACTTCCCACGCGGTGCGGGGTGGATCGAGTATCCTGAACTCTGAGGATCGACTCGGTTCATGCTCCGCTACGCCCTGCGAAGATCCATCGACGCGGCCGTGACCCTCGCGCTGCTCGTGGCCATGACCTTTTTCTTGCTGCGCCTCGCGCCCGGCGGGCCCTTTGACGGAGAAAAAGCCTGGCCTCCCGCCGTGAAGGCCAACATCGACAAGCACTACGGACTGGACCAGCCCCTGCCCAAGCAGTTCGTGCATTGGATGGGCGACCTGATCCGCCTGGACCTCAACGAGAGCTTTCACTACGAGGGACTGCCGGTCCGCCAGATCATCGCCGAGGCTCTGCCGCCTTCGGCCTGGGTCGGGTTCTGGGCGCTTCTGTTATCCGTCGGTATCGGCCTCCCCTTAGGTGCCCTCGCCGCGTGGAAGCGAAACACCTGGGTGGATTTCTCCGCGACCTTTGCCGCCATCTCCGGCGTGAGCCTACCGACCTACCTCGTGGCGAGCCTGCTCGTTCTCGTGTTCTCGCTCAAGCTCGGCTGGCTGCCGCCCGCGCTCTGGGAGGGACCGTCGTCCGCCATCCTACCGGCCCTGTCGCTGGCCTTGAGGCCCCTCTGCCTGATCGCCAGGCTCACGCGCTCGACCATGCTCGAGGCGATGGCGTCGGATTACGTGCGCACGGCCATGGCCAAGGGGCTCTCCGACCCAGTGGTCGTCTTTAAGCACGCGCTCCGCAACTCGCTGATCCCGGTCGTCACCCTCCTGGGACCCATGACCGCGAGCCTGGTCACGGGATCCTTCGTGGTCGAAGTCGTGTTTCAGATCCCCGGGGTCGGTAAGCACTTTGTGACCGCCGTGCTGAACCGGGACTACCCCCTGGTCATGGGCACGACGCTGCTCTACGGCCTGATCCTCGTCTCGTGTAACCTGGCCGTGGACCTCGCGTACGCCTGGGTCGATCCTCGGATCCGGTTGGAGGGCTGACCGGTGATCCGAGACGTCTTGCCCGCCGCCGTCAACCTTCGCAGCGCCATTCGGCGGTTCACGCGCCACCGCGGGGCTCTGGTTTGCCTGGTTCTTCTCTGCGCTTTTGCCGTCATCGCGCTTCTCGCACCGTGGATCGCGCCGTTTCCGTTCGACGAGCAGGACATCGCCTCGCGCCTGCAAGAGCCCTCCGCCGTTCACTGGATGGGCACGGACTCGCTCGGCCGCGACCTCTTTAGCCGCCTCATGTTCGGCGCGCGCCTATCGCTCGCGGTGGGGATCACGACCGCCCTTTCGGCCCTCGTCCTCGGAACCATCACGGGCTCGCTCGCCGGTTACTTCGGCGGCCTCGCCGACCGGGTCCTGATGCGGCTCGTGGACGTGTTCTATATCTTTCCGGTGCTCCTCATGGCGATCCTGCTGACCCTCATCGCCGGCCGGGGCTTTGTGGGCATCTTTCTCGCCCTGACCCTCGCGACCTGGGTGTTTCAGGCCAGGCTCGTGCGCTCACTATATCTCCAGGCCCGCGAGCTCCCCTACGTGGAGGGGGCCCGCGCCGTCGGCGCCAGCCACTTCAGCATCATGTACCGGCACATCCTCCCCAATCTGTGGGGGCCGATCCTCGTTTCGCTGACCTATCAGATCCCCACCAACATCCTGGCCGAGAGTTTTCTCTCGTTCATCGGCCTCGGCCTTCAGCCCCCCCTCTCGAGCTGGGGAACGCTCGCCAACGAGGGATTTCGGGCCATGAGGAGTTATCCCCACCTCATGCTGTTTCCGGGGGGAGTGCTTTTTATCGCGATGCTGGCGTTTAACTTTGTGGGGGATGGGCTTCGCGAGGCGCTGGATCCCACGAGCAAGCAAGGATTCACCGGCTAGCGGTTAACGATGGACCGTTCGCCCTCTGCAGAAGGCGAGCGGGTGAGGTGCATCTGCGCCGTCCGCGGAGTGGGGGTGGAAAGGGCAGCGAGGGAAGGGGCCCCGGGCGGTCCTAAAATCGGACGCGCGCTCATAATCCCCCATTTTTTTCTTGGTGCGTCTCGCGAGAAAATCTGAGGCTGGGCGATCCCCAGCCTATTTGAGCACCACTGGGACCCCCTCGCCGTGCGAATCGTCGCCGCCTCTCTGAAATCGTCCATCTGCGCCCATTTGCCCATCTGAGGGCAAGCGGACCGGGGCGAAAGATGACCACAAAATCGGCTGTATATAGATCGCCATGAACACTCTCACTTTCATTGATGGCTGGCGGGAGCAGGTGGCATCCCTTTCGGACCAAGGGCTCCTTGAGGCGGCCCTGCGCTGTGCCCGATCCGAGAGGGAGCAAACAGCGGCGCTCGTCGCCCACCTATCGGAGGTCTGCCGAAGGGACCTGGCCCTGAAGCGAGGCTATGCCTCCCTGTTCAAGTACGCCCGTGAGGCCCTCGGACTCACGGACTCCATGGCCTGGGAGCGGGTCTCAGCGGCCCGCCTTGCACTCCAGGTGCCCGAGACCATCGACCGCTTACTTACCGGCGAGCTCACGCTTGCCGCCGCAGGCGAGCTTTGGAAGTGCCTTCAGAATGAGAAAAGAGCGGCACTGGGGTCGAGCCCGTCCGGCAAGCCCTCCGGTCCGACCGAGGCCCTGGCACTTCAGCCTTCTTTGATTCCGGCTCAGGCTCCCGCAAAGCACACCGCTCCTTCTGGTCCGGAGGTCTACGACGCTTTCGCCCAGATCCTGGGAAAAACGCGGCGCGAATCCGAGGCCGTGCTCCAGGAATGGCGCAGGGAACGGAATGGAACCCGGGCCGAAGAAAGCGGCGCCCCGTCTCCACGTCCGGCCTCCAGGCGAAACAGCCACTCCCGAAGCTGGACGGAATGTAGTTTCTTTCTCGGCGCTGAAGAACTCGCCCTCTTTGACCGCCTCCGGGACCTTCTGTCGCACAAGCTTGGCACGCGCGATCCGCAGGCCGTCTTCCAATGGCTGTTGCAAAAGGGGCTGGATCAGGTCGATCCCCTCCGGCGCGAGGCGCGGATTCAGAAGAGAAAGCAGGCAAAGCAGAAGCGCGCACACAAGGACGCCGCACCGCAGTGTCTCGAGCAAGAGGCGGCGCGTCCTGTTTCTTTACCCGCTTCTGCCGTTGCAAAGGCGACCCAGCGGAAGCCCATCTCCGCGCCCCTGAGGCGGCGCGTCTGGATCCGGGACAAGGGCCGGTGCCAGCACACCGATCCACTCACCGGGCGGCAATGCGACGCTACGGGCTTTCTGGACCTCGACCACGTCGTTCCGGTCAGCCAAGGGGGAGAGAATCTAGAAGAGAATCTCCGTGTCAGTTGCGCGAACCACAACCGCAGGAGGTTTCGTTGGGACGAGCGAGACCAGCCGACCGGTTGAAAGCTCGCGGTCGTGCGGGCGTAATGGGCGCCCGCGCCACCCCTCTCCACTTGCTGCTTCCCCGTCCCGGACGGCAGGGACGCCGCAGAAGCGCCTCACCCGCCTCGGGAGGCGCAGAGGAGCGCGCGCTTGCACCGCCCGCTTGCCTGATTGCCCGGCCTTAGAAGTAATTCGCCAGAACCTTTTCCATCCGCCGGTAAAACTCGTACGGACGCAAGAAGTCGACGCCCGCCGCGGTGGCGATAAAGACGTGAAATCCATCCCAGAAATTCAGCTGCGGCTTGATGACGTCCGCGAAAAACGCGTCCACGGCACGGGGATCGTCGATGCCGACTTCCTTCAGTATGGCCTTGGCTTCGTCCTTGGACATCTTGGAGTCGTGGTTGACGTCGTAGCGGACAAAGAGCGCGTCCAACGTTCCGACGTAGGTCAGCGCCAGCGTGAGCTCGGCGACGTCCAGCTTGCCGTCCTGGTTTCCGCCGCGGTCCGCGCGGTCAAAGCCCGCGAGGCGCTCAAAGTAGGACGTGCGCAGCACCGCGCCCGAGAGCGAATAATCGTGGCAATCCTGCCGGCTCAAGAACACGCAGGGCCCGGTCTCCGGAAAGATCCGAAACAGCTGCGCGACGAGCGGCGAGTTCTTGATGAGGGCATCCGACACGAGGCCGGGTGGAATCGAGGCCGCCGTCGCGCCCGTACCGGCGCCCTCGGCGGCGGCCATGGCGGCCATGAACCTCGACGCGTGCCGCGCGTCGGCGGCGAGCTGAAAGGCCTCGAGAGCGTTGAGCTTGCCGTTGGCGTCGCCGCCCGACATCTTGCTGTCGTAGAACTTGGAGATCTTGGAGAGATCCCGGTTGAGATTGACGCCGTACAAGGCGAGGAGGCGGCCCACGCGGTCGAGGGGGATTTCGGTTCCGGTTCCACCGTCCGACACGGCCGCGACGCTCTTGCGCGCGCGGAGCAGGTCGAGGGCAAATGCGCACCACTCGGCGCGGAGATCATCGAGGGGGAGGTTCGCGAGGGTCGCGCCATCGGGCCTGAAGGCCATCTGGCGGGCGAACTTGCCCTTGAGCTGGTGGACGAGCGCGATCTGATTGTCGGGCACCGCGGCCTCAAGCCGCAGATCGCCCTCTTTGAGCCCCAGCACCGCGGCCACGACCAGGCCCTGCACTCCGCTCTCGGAGCGCGAAAGGCGTCCGTCGCCGTCACCGCCCAAAGCACGCGAGTCAAAGGCCATGAGGGATTGGGTCAGGTCGGCGAGCGAGGCGACGCCGGCTTGCGAAAAAGTCTGGGCCGCGCGGGCGGCCAGGTCCGATGCGTCGAGGGACTCACCGTCGCCGATCCAACGAAACGTCACGACCGGATGCTCGGCCTGGGGCGTGGACGCCGCCGGATCGGGAATTTGAAGGTCGGGGATCAAGAGCAGCGCCGCGGTCTCGGCGAGGCTGATCGGCTGGCCCTGAAGAAGGTGGGTCAACGCCACCTGGTGGACCTCGGCGTAGTCGGAGGGAAACTGCTGGACGTCCCCGGTCGACGAGTACGCCTGGGCGATGTCGGCGAGCTCGGAGATGTCCTTGCGGGTGTCGTCCGATCCCGTGCTCGAGAGGGCCACGCTCCCGTCGCGCAGCTGGATGCGCTCGGAGTGTGAGCGGTACTCACCGCACGAGACCACGGCCAGGACCGTCGCCCCCGCGAGGAGGGCCAAGCCCCAGGCCGGGAACCAGGTCAGGTTCCAAGGACGGCGGGGCGGCAGTGGCAGAAACCGGATCATGGGTTGTCCTTCTGCAAGGCCGATTCCACTCGGCTAAGGCACAAGTCGCTGATATAGCAGCGTAATTATGGGCTGTCTGCACCCATTTCGACCCCTGTCCGTCAAGGTCATGGGTTTTGACCAGTTTGTGGACAGGGCGAGCCGAGGCCCCTACATTCGCTCCATGCGTACCGTCCTCGCCCTGGGGGCCCTCGGCCTCCTCGTCCTGCCCGCCCTCGCCCACGGCGAGGGGTGGGAGTGGACCGGCCCCCATGGTCGGGTCCGCGCGCGCGGCTACGGCTACACCAAACGCCTCGAGCACCTCGAGGACGGGGCCGGGCGCCTGGATGCGTGGGGGGAATTTGGCCTCACGAACGGCGAGGCCTGGACCTTCAGGGCGACGCCGTGGGCGTGGGCCATGGGTCCCTACACCGTGGGCGGCGACCTTGCCGCCGCGAGGCCTTTTTTTGACGTCAAAGAGGCATGGGCCGAGTTCGCGCGGACCGGCTGGGACGCCCGCATCGGCTACCAGACGTTTGCCTGGGGCCGCGCGGACGGCGTAAACCCCGTCGATCTCATCAACCCTCGCGATCTCACCGATCTCCTCGACAGCGAGAAGCTCGCCGTGCCGGCCGCGAGAGTGCGACTGCATCCTTCGTCGATGGAGGGCTGGGGCCTCGAGCTCGTGGGCGGGCCGACGTTTCGCTCGTCGCGGCTCCCGGCCAAGCTGCCGAGCGCGGCCGAGGGTCCAGTGCTCTTCAGTCCCGAGGACGGGCGATGGCTCGAGTCGCTGCCGTCCTTTGTCTCGGCGGGCGGCATCCTCACGCCCCTCGTGTACGAGATGGAACCTGTTTCTTACCCGGCCACGCCTTGGGGCGCCGTGCGTCTCAGCAAGAGCGGACTCGGCTCGTGGGACTTGGCGCTGACGGCCTTTGATGGGGTGGAACACGAGCCCCGGATGGCGGCGACCCAGCGCGGGTCGACGGGGAGCCCCACCCTGCCCGTCACGGTCGAGGTGCATCCGTCGTTTCACCGGCAGCAGTCGCTGGGACTCGACGGCTCGACCGTCTGGGAAATCGCCGAGGGCAAGGACGTCGGGTTCAGGTTCGAGGGCGCCTACGTCCACCGCGACAACGACCGGGCCGAGGCGGCGGCCGCCGAACTCCGCGACCAGTTGCTCAAGGACGACTACGTCCACGCGGTGGCTGGCCTCGACTACAACTTTCCGCACAAGGTCGTGGGCACGGATCTCTACGTCAACCTGCAGTACTCGTTCTATGAGCGCCTGGCAGGGCCCGAGCAGACGCCCGGGGTCGCGGGCCTGCCCGCGCTCCCCACGGCGCTACCGTGGGACCGCGAGATCATCCTCGTGATGCAGAACAAGTTTGAGCAGAAGTTCACGCTCCAGAACCTCGTGATCTGGAGCCACCGCCGGGGCGACGGTCTCTACCGGCCCTCGCTCGCGGCGGAGTGGAGCGACACGTTCACGACGACGCTCGGGGCGGACCTGCCCTTTGGCTCGCCGCTGGGCTTTTTTGGCCAGTATTCTGAAAACGGCCGCGTGGCGTTGACCGCCGAATGGGCCTTTTGAGCCGGGAATTCGCGTGGTAACAAGGATCCCATGATCGTTACCCTGGCTCTCCTTCTGCTGGGTTCCAACCCGGCCCTCGCGTCCTTCCCTCCCGAGGTCACGGGACCGGGGACCCATGTGGTGGCGTTTCTGTCGTCACGGTGCCCCTGCTCGGCGTCGCACGAAAAGATCCTGGCCGAGCTGGCCAAGGAGTACGGGCCCAAGGGCTTTACCTTTACCGGGATCCACTCCAACGCGGACGAGACCGAAGCCTCGGACGACGCGCACTTTCAGGCCGCCCAGTTGCCGTTTGCGGTCCTCAAGGACCCGGGCTCGAAATGGGCCGACGCGATGGGGGCGCTCAAGACGCCCCATGTTTTCGTGATCAAGGACGGCCGCACCCTCTATTCGGGCGGCGTCGACAATTCGGCGCGGGCCGACCGCGCCACCGAATTCTTTCTGAAAGACGCCCTGAAGGCCCTGGCCCAGGGGCAAGAACCCCCCATGGCCCGAACGAGGGCCTTGGGATGCGTGATCCGAAGGGAATGAGCATGCGTTTTCTGCCGATTTTGATGGGTATCGTGGGCCTCGGCCTCGGCGGCTGTCTCGAATCTCCGCTCCTGGATCACGTGCAGGCCCGTGATCTCGAGGCGGTGGTCTCGCCGGCGACGACCGGCTGCGCCTTGAGCTTCGCCAAGCTCAAGCTCTGCGCCTCGCTCGAATGGGTGCACGAGCCCGTCGACGAGAACACCGGCGAGTTCACGCTGCGCTTTTGGAATCCCGCCACTGGCACCGAGCACGGCCCCTACGTCAGCCCCACGGCCCCCAGCACCGAGCTCAAGGTCAAACTCTGGATGCCCGCCATGGGCCACGGCTCGTCGCCCGTGACCGTGACCCCCGCGGTGGACGCGGCCGGGTCCGCGGTCGAAGGCATCTTTGAAGCGACCGGAGTCTACTTTGTCATGGGCGGCCACTGGGAGATCTGGGCCCAGATCAAGCAGGGTACGACGATCGTCGACCAGGCCAAGGTCACGTACGAGGCGCATTGATCCGTGAGGGGCTTGCGTTCCACCGCATGGCTCGCGGCATTCGCCGCCGCGGGGATCACGTCGCACGCTTGGGCCGCGCCCTGCTGCGCGGGCTCATCGGCGGCGCCCGCCCTGATCACGGGGGATGAAGCCTCCCTGCTCAGCGCCACCATCTCCCAGGGATCGGTCATCGGCGACGCGTGGTCCTCGGGCCTCGCGGTGTTCCGCGACCCCGGCGACGCCGAGGTCACCCGCACCCTCAAGCTCGAAGGAGCCCTGCTCCTCAGTGACCGGTGGCAGGCGGGGGCGACGCTGCCGCTGGTTCAACACGATCTTCACCGCCCCGGCGCCGTCGCCGACCGCGCGGGCCTGGGCGACGTCGGCCTGAGCGTGGGCTACGAGGCGCTGCCCGAGTGGACGTACACCGAGATCCAGCCGCGGGGCTGGGTGTTTCTCCGCGCGACTCTCCCGACGGGGCGGTCGGCGCTCAGCTCGCAGGCGCCCGGTGGCGCGGACGTGACGGGTCAGGGGCTCACGAGCGTGGGCTTGGGCGCGCTCCTACTCAAGCGCTGGTCCCGCTGGGATGTGTCGCTCACGCCCGAGTTCCACGTTTCCGTTGCCGACGCGGCGGGAGCTCGCGCCGGCGTGGGCGCGGGCTTGGGCCTGGCCGTCGGGCGGCGCTTGGGGGACTGGCGCGTGGGAGTCCGCACTCAGCCGCAGTGGGATGGGCCGAGAAAGATCCAAGGTCCCGGCGGCCCAGAAGAGACCGACCGGCGCTCCGTCTGGGAGACGGGACTGGACGTCACGGCGCCCGTCGGAGACGACTGGTCGCTGACCGCGGCCTACACGGATGAGACCCTGCTCGGGCCCGCGCGCAACACGTCCTTGAGCCGCACCGTCGCGCTCACCCTCCAGACTCGCTGGGATCGCTAAGTCCCCACTTCGGCTTGAGCCAAAATGCACCGGTTTCGAACCGGCGGCCGGTCGCGCGGACCCAACTGATCCTCGTGCGGTGTAAGCTACCGTAATTCCACCGCTTTAATGTAACGCAGGAGGCCTTTGGCCGTGGCACCCGCCTTGCTCAAGGAGCTCCCCATTGGTGTTCTCGAAAACGAAAGGAACTGGAATGTCCCCCCTGAAATCTTTTTCAAAGTTCACGCTCCTCGCGATGACCGCGCTTCTGCCCCTGGCAGCGACGGCCGACCACGGATATCCCGGGCACGGCCCCGGCCCCGGCTATCCTGGCCCGGGCTACCCCGGGCAACCCGGCTACGGCTCCGTCGGTAACCTCCAGCAAGAGGCCCGCAACCTTCAGAGTGTGGTGAACTACAGCCCCCTCGGTCCCGCCGTGAAAAATTCGGTCGCTACGTTCCGCATGACGACCGACCAGCTCGGCGCGTGCAGCATGGGCTGGACCACCGGCCCGTCCTGGGGTGGAAACCAGAACTGCCACGCAGCTCTGACCCGCGTTCAGGCGGCGTTCAGCAACGTTCAGCGCTATCTGTACGACACGAACTATCAATTTCCGCAGGTGTACAACCAGTACCAGCGCACGCGTAACGCCTTGGCCCAGCTGGCGCCGGTCCCGAACCCCTACCCCAACCCGAACCCCTATCCGAATCCGTACCCGAACCCGTATCCGAACCCCTACCCGAATCCGTACCCGAACCCGACGCCGGTTCTGCACTCGGGCGGGAGCATCAACGGCTACATCTTCGCGTTCCAAGCTTATGACCGCGAGCAGATCCGCGAGCAATGCGTGGACTTTGCCAACCAGCGCAGCATCTACTGGGTGGACCAGCTCACGGTAAACAACCAGAGCATCCCCGCTGGCCCCGGTTACTACCGGCCCGTCGATGAGGCGTGCCAGATCGTGGCCCAGCGCGCGTGCCAGTAAGAATCGACCGTAAGACCAAGGACGCGCCCCTGCGCGTCCGGTAGAGCAGAGACAGACGATTCGATTCGACGAACGCCCCGGGATTTCACCGCTTCGCGGCGAAACCCGGGGCGCCTTTGCTTGCACCCCACCTTTCCCCACTCCATACTGGGAAGATGAAACTCTCTCGCATCGCCCTATTCGCCTGCACCTTTCTCGCCACGACCGCCCACGCCGAAGGTTACTTTGCCGGCCAGAGCTCGAGCTCGTCCTCTGGACCCGCCAAGAGTTTTGGCCTGAGCGCGGGAGTCTCGTACCTGAACGCCACCTACAACCGGGGCAAGACCCTGGTGCCGGACTACCCGGGGGTGGAACTCAAGGCGAACTTCAGGCTGAGTGAGACGGCGACGCTGCGTCCCTTCTTTCAGTACTCGGGGTTTTCGGAGAAGCTGCCGGACTCGCAGCCTAGCGGCGAGGTCAAGAACGGCAATCTCTTTGCTTATGGAGTGGGCCTGACCTGGGACCCGTTCAACCGCTGGCCCGTACGCCCCTACACCGGCCTGGCCGTGGGGCACTACTTCAAGGACGGCGACAGTGAACTGGGGTTTTCGACTTCTTTTGGGATCAACGTCCCCGTCATCGCCGGGGACTCGTTTCTCTATATCGAGGGCCAGGCCCATTTTGTGCGGTTTGCTGATACCTACTCGAGTGCGTACCTGCAACATCTTCACATCGCGGATCTCCAAGGCCTCTTCTACTCCGCATCGGCGGGCATGACGCTCATGTTGTGACCCCAGTCTCCAAGGCCGCGCGGGCCCTCCGCGCGATCATCGCCCTCGCCCTGATCCCCTCGGCCGCCAGCGCCGCCGAAGGGCTGCGCGCGCCGCGCGTGGCGCTGGACCTTGTTTCCGAGTACTCGGCCGCCCCCGTCGGCATGCCGTTTCACGTCGGCGTGAGGTTCAGGCTGGAGCAGGGCTGGCACATCTACTGGAAGAACCCCGGAGATTCGGGACGCGAGCCGCGGCTGAAGTGGAAGGTCCCCGCGGGGGCGACCGTCGGTCCGATCGAATGGCCCATGCCCAAGCGGTTTCCGCTCCCGCCCCTCGCCAACTACGGCTTTGACGGTGAACCCATCCTGCCCGTGACGGTGACCCTCGCCTCGCCCCTCAGGGCGGGGGCGCAGGCCAAGATCGGGCTCGACCTGGATTGGCTCGTCTGCCGGGTCGAATGCATTCCGGGCAAGGGCCACCTGGATCTGACCCTGCCGCTGACCGCCCAGGACCACGGGCAGGTCAACGCGCAGAACCAGAGCCTGATCCGCGCGGCGCTGGCTCTCGTGCCCACGGACGCGCCCGCTACGGTGGACGCGCGCTTTGCGTGGGCCGACGGCAAGTTCGCGCTCGAGGCGCGGGATCACGGCGGCGGCGCCTGGGACAGGGCCGAGAGCGTCGAGTTCTTTCCGGAAGACGGCAAACTTTGGGTGCACGGAGAAGAACCGAACGCGCAGATGGGCCCGCGGAGCCTGCGCATCGAGGGCCGCGCCAACCCCGAACGGCGTGAGCCGCCGGTGGCCGTGGCCGGCGTGCTCGTGTTCCACCCCGCCCATGCGGGCCTGCCCCCCTGGGCCTACCGGATCCAGGCCATGCCGGGCGCGGACCCGCCGGGCCGCGGCGGACTCGCGATCCTTCTCTTCTTTGCGTTCTTGGGCGGCATGCTGCTCAACCTCATG
>DATJFU010000297.1:0-2291 GCA_035495495.1 Bdellovibrionota bacterium | reverse complement strand
AGGGCCTCATCACGATCAAGGACATCGAGAAGCAGCGCACCTATCCCCATGCCAACAAGGACAAGTACGGACGCCTGATCGTCGGCGCCGGGGTGGGCGTCGGCAAGGACGGCGTCGACCGCGCCGCCGCCCTCATCGAGGTGGGCGTGGATGTGCTGGCCGTCGACAGCGCGCACGGTCATAGCAAGGGCGTGCTCGAGATGATCTCGCACCTGAAGAAGAAGTACGGCGACCGCGTCGACGTGATCGGCGGCAACGTCGCCACCTACGAGGGCGCCAAGGCACTGGTTGACGCCGGGGCCGATGCCGTCAAAGTTGGCATGGGTCCTGGATCCATCTGCACCACGCGTGTGATCGCCGGCATCGGTGTGCCCCAGCTCTACGCCGTGGCTGAGGCGGTGCGCGCGTGCAAACCTAAGAACATCCCAGTCATCGCCGACGGCGGCATCAAGTACAGCGGCGACGTCACCAAGGCGATCGCGGCTGGAGCCGACTGCTGCATGATCGGATCCCTCTTTGCCGGCACCGACGAGGCCCCCGGCGAGATCGTTCTCTTTCAGGGCCGCTCCTACAAGATGTACCGGGGCATGGGCTCCCTGGGTGCCATGACCCAGGGTTCGGGTGCCCGCGACCGTTACTTTCAGAGCGACGTCGAGGACATGGGCAAGCTGGTTCCGGAGGGGATCGAGGGCCGCGTGCCCTATCGCGGGAGCCTGAGCTTCAACATCCAGCAACTCCTGGGCGGCCTCCGGGCCGGAATGGGCTACTGCGGGACCCCCGACGTTCCCACCTTGCACAAGAGTGCCAAGTTCATCCGCATCTCAAACGCGGGCCTGACCGAGAGCCATCCCCACGACGTGATGGTGACCAAGGAGGCCCCTAACTACAGGTTGCAATCGTGACGGTTCGCGCCCACTCCACGGTCGTCATCCTCGACTACGGCTCCCAGTACACCCAACTCATCACGCGGCGGGTGAGGGAGCTCGGGATTTACTCCCACGTGCTCCAGGGCGACGCGACCTTGGAGCGGATTCGCGAACTCAACCCCAAGGCCCTGATCCTCTCGGGGGGCCCGAGCTCGGTTTACGATCAGGACGCGCCCCAATTGCCCGAGGGCCTGCTCGAGTTTCAGAAGACGCAGAAGTTTCCTCTCCTGGGCATCTGCTACGGACTGCAGCTCCTGGTGAGGGAGCTGGGTGGAAAGGTCGAGGGCGCCCATCGCCGCGAGTACGGCAAGATGGACGTCCGCCCCGAGAAGGGCACCCGCCTCTTCGGCGAGCGCGCCCATTTCACCGCCTGGATGAGCCACGGCGACGAGAGCAAAGAGCTTCCGCCCGGGTTCAAGCTCGCGGCCAAGAGCGCGGCGGGGGCCGTGGCGGCCGCAGAGGACACGGCGCGCGGCCTTTACGGGCTGCAGTTCCACCCCGAGGTGACCCACACCGAGCGCGGTATCGAGCTTCTCGAGACCTTTCTTTTGGACATCGCCGGCATCAAGCCCGACTGGACCATGGGCTCCGTGATCGAGGAGCAGGTCGAGCGCATCCGCGAGGCCGTCGGCCCCAAGGAGCACGCCATCTGCGCGCTCTCGGGCGGCGTGGACTCGGCCGTCGCGGCGGTCCTGACCCACAAGGCGCTCGGAGACCGGCTGCATTGCGTGTTCGTTGACCACGGGCTTTTGCGCTTTCAGGAGCGCGACCGGGTCATGAAGATGTTTCAGGAGCGCCTGCACCTGCCCGTGGAGTGCGTGGACGCCTCGGACCGCTTCTTGAGCAAGCTCGCCGGCGTCGAGGATCCCGAGAAGAAGCGCAAGATCATCGGCGCGGAGTTCATCGCCGTGTTCGACGGCGCGGCTGAGCGGCTCTCCAAGTCCCTGGGGCACACGCCGCGGTTTCTGGTCCAGGGCACGCTCTACCCGGACGTGATCGAGTCCAGCCCGCCGCCGTCCGCCGACGGAAAGACCAGCGGCAAGAAGCACTCGCACACCATCAAGTCGCACCACAACGTGGGCGGACTGCCCAAGGACCTCAAGTTCTCGCTGATCGAGCCCCTCCGCGATCTCTTCAAGGATGAGGTCCGCAGAATGGGGCGCGAGCTCGGGGTGCCCGAGGAGTTTCTCAAGCGGCACCCGTTTCCTGGGCCGGGTCTCGCCGTCCGGATCATCGGCGACATCACCCGCGAGCGCATCGACCTGCTTCAGCGGGTCGACGAGGTGTACATCGAGGGCATTCGCGAGGCTGGCCTCTACGAGCAGATCTGGCAGGCGTTCGCCGTGTTCCTTCCCATCCGCAGCG
>DATJFU010000296.1:0-2638 GCA_035495495.1 Bdellovibrionota bacterium | reverse complement strand
TTCGACGGCCACGATCGGGACGGGCGCCTCAGGAGAGATGCGCTCCACGGTTCCTTGAGTGTATCGGTCGACCCCCACGTCGCCCACCACCAGGATCTCCATCCCCGAGAACTTGGCGAGCAGATCCCTTAGGCGAGGCATCTCCCGCGAGGAGACCTTGACGGTTTCGAGGCGGCTAACGGTGGGGCTCAAGACGGCCATGGCTCATTCTTCGCCGAACGGGAGGAGTTTTTCAACCGCGGCCAGGGCGGCGTCCATGGAGATGGCATCCATGGGCGAACGCTCGTCCGGGGGCGCCAATACCTCGGCGCGGCCCTCACCCTCGGCAAAGTAGGGTCCCCAGCGCTCCGGGCTCTGAACCCGGATCCGGGGGTAAAACGCCACAACCGGGACCCCGAGGGCCACCGCCACGTGGAGGGGCCCCGTACTCGGGGCCACCATGAGACCGCATTCCGCCAGGAGCGCGCCCAGATCATCAATGCCCCGCCCACGATCGCCGATCCAGATGGCGGCGCCCGAAGACCCGGCCACGCGCTCGACCAGCGCCGCCTCACCCGCTCCACCCGTGACCACCACCCTGCGGCCGGCGCGCACGAGGCGGCCCACGAGGTCGCAATAGCGCTCTTCGGGCCAGTTCAGGGCGGACCCGCCCATGCCCGGGTGGACGGCCACGCAGCGGCCCCTGCCCCAGGAGGGCTTGGCCATTTGTCCGCCCATCCATTCGGCCGCCCTTGCCTTGCACTCCTCCGAGATGACGACACGGGGACCGAACTCGCGGGACTTGGCCTCGACGCCCAGCGGACGCAGAAGCTCGAGGTTGTAGTCGGCCTCATGCATCCGCACGCGTGAGCGCTTTTGCCGGATGCCCTGATTAAAGAAGAGGTAGCTGTGGGGTTTGCCCAGAGGACCGATGCGGACCGGCACGCGCGCGGCCCAGATGGCGCCCGAGAGACGGCGGTGGCTTTGCAGCACGATCGCGGCGTCGAACTTGCCTGCACGAATTTCGCTGATCAGACGCCCGCGGCCCGACCAGCCCGCGTGGCCTCCTTCGGGGTCAAAGATCAGGATCTGATCCACGCAGTCGAGCCCCCTGAGGAGCGGCGCGACGGCGGCTCGAACCGCGACCGTCACGTGGGCCCGGGGATAACTCTTCTTCAAAGCCCTCAGCGCCGGAGTCGAAAGCACCACGTCCCCGATGCGGTCGGGACGCGCCACGAGGATCCGGGCGTCGGCAGAAAGTCTCATCACTTACCCAGGCGTTCGCGGATGACCTGGGCCATGCGATCGACGACCTCGTCGAGCGTCAGCTCGGAGGTATCGATCTCGACGGCGTCCTGAGCCCTGCGCAAGGGCGCGACGGCGCGCTCGGAGTCTTGGCGATCACGCTGGCTGATCTGGTTCTTCACTTCCTCATAAGAAGGAATGTCCTTGCCCTGCGCCTCGAGCTCGGAGAGGCGGCGCTTGGCGCGCTCCTCGACACTCGCGGTCAGAAAGAACTTCACGTCCGCGTCCGGAAAGATCACGGTCCCGATGTCGCGCCCTTCTAGGATCGAGGGCCCCGCGCACCCCAGGGTCCGCTGCAACCCCAGCAGGGCCGCTCGGACACCCGGGACCGCCGAAATCCGCGAGGCGGCCATGCTCACCTCGGGCGTCCGGATAAAGTCCGTGACGTCCTCGCCGTTGACGAGCACCCGGTTGGCCGGGTTGAGGTCGGCTCGGCGCCTGAACTCGAGGTGGGTCTTGCGCGCGAGCTCGGTCAGGAGCTCGTCGTCGTATTCAGGGCCCATGCCCACCCGCTTGGCCAAAAGAGCGACGCAGCGGTAAAGCGCACCGGTGTCGACGTGCACAAATCCGAGAATCTCAGCCAGCCGCTTGGTCACCGAACTCTTGCCTGTGCCGGCTGGGCCGTCGATGGCCACCACTGGGCCCTTCTTGGGTATGGCCATGACGCTCATCCCGATTTCTTCTTTCTCGGTTTAGGCGTGCGCCCCGCCTCCGCCGTCAAGGCAGCGAGGGCAAACCGGTTCTCTTCTGGCGTCCCCACCGAAATCCTGAGCCAGCCGTCGAGGCCGTAGTTGGCGACGGGCCTGAAGATGGCTCCCCGCTTGAGGCAGCCCACGTACACGTCAGAGCCCCGCTTGCCCAAGCCGCGGCGTACGTCAGCCAGGATGAAGTTACCCTGGGTCGGCAGGTGTGGAACCGAAAGGCTGTCCAGGCCCGACCGCCAGAACGCGAGGCCCCTGGCGTTGAGGGTCTTGGCTTTGGAAATGAACGCGCGATCGGACAGGGCGGCGGGACCGGCGACGAGTGCGAGCGAGTTGATATTGAAAGGTTGCCGGATCTTCTCGAGGGTCGCCACCACCTCGGGCGTGGCCACGCCGTAACCCAAGCGCAGACCCGCGAGGCCGTGGATCTTGGAGAACGTGCGCATCACGACGACCTGCGGAAACTCCGCGAGGAGCTCCTCGGGCGAGGGCAGATCGGCGGCGGTGACGTACTCCCAGTAGGCGTAGTCGAGCGCCACCAGAACGGATCCGTCGCGCACGGTCGAGACTTCACGCAAAAACGCTTTGAGCTCGTCGCGCCCCACGTGGGTGCCGGTGGGGTTGTTGGGATTGGCGATGAAGATGAGCCGCAC
>DATJFU010000295.1:0-4692 GCA_035495495.1 Bdellovibrionota bacterium | reverse complement strand
TCGCTATTGATCAGAGCTTGCGCCGCCGGAGCCAGTGAAAGATGCCAAAGGCCGTCACGGCCAGGGGCAAGAAGATCACCGTGATCCAGAAGATCGTGATCTGCTGGGCGCCGGTCAGTTCGATCTTGCCTGGACCCTCTTCTCTCTTGCGGATCGAAATCATGCTCTCGTCGGTCATGGCCCACGAGATCGCGTTCACCGCCAGGTCGTTGTTGCCGCCAAAGCGGGCATAGTAGTTCGTGGCAAAGTTCGCGTTGCCAAACACCACCATGCGCGTGTTCTTGGGGGCCTTGCTGTCGGCCTGCTTGCCCTCGAGGGTCACGGCCACCGAGACCGGCCCCTTGATGTCCTTGCCCTCGTTGAAATGCAGGACGCGGTTGGCGATCTCGCTGAGGTCGGTCTCGCCCCAGCTCCGGGGCGACGTCTTGGCCAACCACATGAGATTGATGCCCGCGGGCGCGCCCGGCTTGATCTCGACCGGACGGGTGAACGGAAACACCGCCTGCGTCTGCACGTCCTTGGTGATGGGGCTGTCGGTCGAGAAGGTCTGGACCATCGAGACGGACGCGTCCATCCCCATCAGCTGGCCAATGGGGTTGTTGTCGACCACGAGGGCCCTCTTGCTCGTGATGTTCCATTTCTCGAGGAGCGCCAGGAGCTCGGGCGCGGATTCGAGACCCTTGATCGACAGGTCGAGGGCGATAAAGGCGCTGCCCCCGCCCTTGAGGTACTCGTCGATGGTCTTGATCTCGTTCTCGAAGAACGAGCGCGACGCGCCCACGATGGCGATGGCCGAGCATTCGGCGGGGATCTTGCCCTCTTGCGGCAGGTTCACGGCCTTGATCTGATAGGACTGATCCTCGAGCGCTCCCTTGACGGCAAAAAGGCCGTCCCTGTCCTTGGACTCAAAGTCCTTCTCGCCGTGACCGGTGATCGGGCAGAGGACCTGGGCCTGGCCCCGGGTGAGCTTGATGATGGCGTTGGTGAGCTTTTCTTCGTTCACCTCGTCGACGATGGCCGTGCGGCCCTCATACTTGAGTTGCAGGCTGCCGTACTTCTTGACCCCGGCTTCCTTGACCCGCGTGGGCTCCTTGTCGGGGTCCACGTACTCGACCTTAAATTTGGTGCTGTAGCCCTGGTAATCCTCGAGGATCGGGCGGACCTGCTCTTTTTCTCCGTACTTGGCAAAGAGGGTGCCCTGCAGCTCCGACTTGAGCCCCTTCATGAGCTTTTCGGTCTGGTCCGAGAGGGTGAGGAGCTTGTCTTTGGTGAAGTCGTGTTTCAGGGGCTTCTGCATCACCAGAAAGTTGATGACGAGAAGAAGGCCCAGAGTGAGGAGCACGGTGATCACTGAGTTGAGGCCGTAGGCCGCGCTCCTGCCCCAGCCCCGGAGGGTCGCCAAGCCGGCGGCCAGGAGGGTCAGGCCGACAAAGACTCCGGTCAGCCACATGGCATCCGGAAACACGATGCGGGAGAGGATGGTGAGGCCGACGCCCGCCCCGGATGCGGCCCAGAGCTGGTTGGCGGTAAACATTTCGAGGGGATTCTTGCGTGCCATGGTCGTTTATCTCCAGCGATAGGATTCGAGGACCCGATGGGCCAGAAACAGCCAGAACCCGATGAAGCTCAGGTAGAAGACCGCATCCGACGAGTCGAGCAGACCCCGCGAAAAGTTGTTGTAGTGCGAGATCAGCGAAAGGTTGTTGAGGATGTCGCCCACGACGGGGCCCGCGGATTGCGACGCCCAGCTGATCAGCCAGAAAAACAGGATCAGGCCGAACGAAAGTGAGGCTGCCACGATCTGGTTCTCGGTCACGGCGGAGCAGAAGACGCCGATGGCGATGAAGCTCGCCCCCATGAGGATCGTCCCCATGTAGCCGCCCACGATGGGACCCGGGTCCGGATTGCCCGCGATGGCCAAGACGATGGGGTAGAAGAGCGTCAGAAGCAGCATCAGCGCCAGCACCATCACCGCCGAAAGAAACTTGCCCAGAACCATCTGCGTCGTGGTCACGGGCGCCGTGAGCAGAAGCTCGATGGAGTGGTTCTTCTTCTCCTCGGCAAAGAGCCGCATGGTCAAGAAGGGCATGATGATGAACATGAGCACGTTCATGTTTCCGAACAGCGGCTTGACGATGCCGTCGGAGATGCTCACGCCCTTGCCCATGTTGTACTGCTGGTACTGCAGGTTCTGCAGGGAGAAATGGTACAGGTTGAAGAAGAACATGTAGCCCAGCAGGCCCAAGAACGCCGTGATGAAGATGTAGCCGATGGGCGAGGTGAAGTTGGACTTGAAGTCCCGCCAGGTGATGATCCAGGTCTTGTTCATTTCACGGCCTCCGGGTTGGTCAGACGGATGAAGATCTCTTCGAGCTTGGCGCCGCTGCTGCTGAACTCGAGCACCTCGGCGCCGGCCTTCAGGGCGGCCTGGAGCACCTTGGGCCGGATCTCGCCGGCCGCCGCGTCCAGGTCCACGTATAGGCGGTTGCCCGACGAGGTCACCTTCTGCACGCCCTTGACGCCCTTGACCGCATCGGCCGCGGCCGAGCTGGCCGACTGCACCTGGATGGTGAGGTTTCCGGCGGCGTTGTATTTGGCGGTCAGCTTCGAAAGCTCGTCCTGGGCCACGATGCGGCCCCCCGAAATGATGATCACGCGGGGGCAGGTGGCCTGGACCTCGGGCAGAATGTGCGTGCTCAGGATCACCGTGTGTTCGCCGGCAAGTCCCTTGATGAGCTCGCGGATCTCGATGATCTGGGCGGGGTCGAGGCCGACCGTGGGCTCGTCCAACACCAGAACCTTGGGGTTATGGACCAGAGCCTGCGCCAGGCCCACCCGTTGGCGGTAACCCTTGGAGAGGTTGCCGATCAGGCGGCCGGAGACGTGGGTCAGACCCGTCTTCTCCATGGCCGTGCCCGCGGCTTTGCGGACCTCCGCCGAGGTGACGTCGTGCAAACGGGCCGCGTATTCGATGAAGTCCCGCACGGTCATCTCCATGTGGACGGGAGGTGTCTCGGGCAGGTACCCCACGTTGCGTTTCACCTCGATGGGGTTCTCGAAAACGTCGTAGCCGGCGACCTTCGCGGTGCCGCTCGACGCCGGCATGAAGCCGGTGAGGATCTTCATCGTGGTGGTCTTTCCGGCTCCGTTGGGGCCCAGAAAGCCGACGATCTCGCCTTCCTGGACGCTGAAGTTCAGGTCCTGGATGGCGGTTCTCGGTCCGTAGGCTTTGGTCAAATGGGAGACTTCGATCATGAACGTTCCCTCTTCTTGCAACTGATTGTGCGTGAACAGGGATAGTAGTACCGGCCGCGCGAAAAACAAGGGGTTTTGGGCCCCTTTTGAACGCCCTTTGCGAACCTTAGAAACTCAGTGCGTCAGGACGATTTTTCCGAGGTTTCCGCGGCTCATGAGGTGCTCATGGGCCTCCCCGGCCTGCTCGAGGGGAAAGGTCTTTCCGAGGACGACCTTGTACCGCCGGTCCTCGAGTTTCTTGAGGACGGAATCGAAGGCGGAGGTCATCACCTTTGGGTCGGTGGCGAGTTGGAGCATGTTGAGCCCGAAGACGCCCTTGTTGCCCATCATGAGCTTGATCGGAGTGTAGAGGGGCATCTGGGTCACGAACCGCAGAAGGCGCATGGCCGCGAAGCCTTTGCCCACCGTGCTCGACATGCCGAAGTTCACGACCCGGCCCATGGCGTTCAGGTAATTGAACCCGTGTTTGAGAAAGGGGCCGCCCGAAGAGTCCAGGATGGCGTCAAATCCGCCGAGCTCCATGGGCTTGGATTTCATCCAGCGGTCGGTGGTCCACACGTCCTTGGCGCCCAGGGACTTCACGAAGTCGGCCTTCTTCTCCGAGCCCACGAGGCCGATCACCTCGGCCCCGGCGTCCGCCGCGATCTGCACGGCCGCCATTCCCACCCCGCCCGCGGCGCTGTGGATGAGCACCCGGTCGCCCTTGCGGACACGGGCCATCTCGCAGAGAGCGACCCAAGCGGTCATGAAAACCACGGGCACGCCCGCGGCTTCTTCGTGCGAGAGGTTCTGCGGCGTCTTGCGCACCTGCCAGTAGGGCAGCACCACCTCGGTGCTGTAGCCGCCAAACTTGGTCGGGGCCACGACGCGGTCGCCGGCCTTGAAACCGACGGCCTTGGGCCCGGTCTCGACGACCTCACCCGCCACCTCGTAGCCCGGGGCGAACGGAGGCTTGGGCGCCTCGGGGTACATCCCCATGCGCATCATCACATCGGCAAAGTTCACGCCCACGGCGCGGACCTTGATCCGAACGCCGTCGGCGGCCATGGGCTCGGGACCGAGCTCGGTCGCCTTAAATACTTGGGGCCCGCCGAACTTGGTGATGCGCATTTCGACGTGATTCATCTGCCGAACCTTTCAAAGGCGTCGATCGTCGCCTGAAGTTTCTCGGTCACCGTCTCCAGTGCCTTGGGGAGGGGTGAATTGATCTGGCATCCCGCCGCGTAGTCGTGACCGCCTCCACCTAACTCCATGGCGACCCGGTTTACCACGACCCGGCCCTTGGACTTGATCGAAACACGCACTTTTCCGTCGTCTTCTTCGCGAAAAAGACAGACCACCTCGGCATCCTTGAGCAAAAGCAATTGGTTCAAGAATGACTGCGTATCATCCGCCGAGGCACGGTGGCGGCGCCGCAGGTCCAGATCCATCGACAGC
>DATJFU010000294.1:0-4684 GCA_035495495.1 Bdellovibrionota bacterium | reverse complement strand
GGATCTCGAGGGCCGGATCCTGCGCGCGATCGGGGACCCCGAAAAACGGTTCAAAGAGGACGCGCTCCGCCTGCTCCGGGCCGTGCGGTTCACGGCCAACCTGGGGTTTCATCTCGACCTCGCGACCGGCACCGCGGTCAAGAACCAGGCGCGGCTCATCCGCAAGGTGAGCCACGAGCGCGTGCGCGACGAGCTGACCCTGACCCTCACGGGTCCGCGGCCCGCCCAGGCGCTGAGGCTCCTCTCGGAGCTCGGGCTTTTGCACCACCTTCTGCCCGAGATCGAGGCTTTGGCCGACGTTCCACAGCCGACGCAGCTCGACCCCACGTCCAACGCATGGGACACGACCCTGAAGGTCTTGCAGGTGCTCTCCGACGACCGCGAGCGCATCCCCGAGGAGCTCGGCTGGGCGGCGCTTCTCCACGGCGTGGGCAAGCCAGAGGCGTGGAAGCGGAGCCGGCAGGAGAGCCTCAACGGGCATGAGATCGTGGGAGCCGATCTCGCGGCCTCGATCTGCCGTCAATTCAAGCTGTCGCGTGCTCAGACCGAGACGGTCTCGCAGCTCGTCTCCGAGCAGCTCCGGTTCAAGGACGTGTTTCAGATGCGTGAGGCCACGCTGGTTCGGTGGCTGCAAGCGGAGCATTTTCCGCTGCTGCTCCGCTTGCACCGCGCGCTCTCGCTCGCGACCGACGGCAATCTGGCCCCCTACGAGTTCTGCCGCACGCGATTCTTGCAGCTCGGCGTGAGCGGTCCGGCCCAGACGCCCAAGCTCATCGACGGCAACGATCTCATCCAGCTCGGGTTTCAGCCGGGGCGTCAGTTCTCGCAGATCCTCGAAGCCGTCGAGGACCTGGCCATCGAGGGTAAGCTCCGGACCAAGGAGAGCGCCCTCGAGTTCGTGATCCGCCATTTCGCTAAGTGAGCAGGCGCTTGAGCCGCTCCGGGTCCGGCGTCACCGCCAGCGTCTTGTTGCCTGTATACTGCACCTCGGTCGAACCCTTGATGCGTTTGACGTTCTTGACGGGTGTGTAATCCACCTCGGTCTTGCCCCAGTTCTGCCCGCCACTCAGATGGATCGCGAGCTGGGCGGCGTCCAGAAGCGTATCGAGGGGCGCCGTTTTTCCGGCAGGGAGTGGAATCAGCAGGTGCGCCCCTGGCCTTCCGCGCAGGTGCATCCAGACGTCGGCGCCGCGGCCGAACTTGAAGGTGAGCTCCTGGTTTTCTTCGACGCTCCGGCCGGCCCAGATCGAAAATCCGTCCTTTGAGACGTATGTGCGCCCCGGCCAGGGTTTTCGGTTCCTGAGGGGCCCGGTCGAGCCCGGTCCCGCTCCCGACGGAGCGGCCTCGAGCGTGCGAGCGGCGGCAAGACCGGAGCGCCGCTCGAGATCCTCGATTTGTTTCCAGTCCGCGCCGGCCGCCCGATCCAGGAGGGTGGCGACCTCGGCGGCCTTGGCCCGCCATTCGTTTTCTCGCTCGGCCGAGCTCTCCTCGCGCCGGCGCTTTCTCCGGTCGAGGTCGTAAAGGTGCTTTGCCTGGTCGGCGAGGGTCGTGAGCTTGGGATCGAGGGGGATGCGCGTGGGTTCGCCGGATTCAAAGCCGGGCAACTCGACGTACGGCGCGCCTTTCTCTGGACGCGTGACCTTGGGGTTGGAATGCAGGTGCGCGGTGAGAAGCGCGCCGAAATCCCCCCACGCCGGTTCACCTCGGGCCGAAGCCGCGGCTTGCGCCGCCTGGTCCGCGCGTTTGGTCGCGTCCTTACTCGCCTCCCGTAGGTGTTTCTGCAGTTCTTGAAGGCGCTGGGCGAGGGCTTCGGCGTCGAGCGCCGCTTCGACCGCCGCGCGAACCTTCTCGGGGTCGGGATCGAATCCGGGGCTGAGGGTGGTCGACTCAGGTGCGCCGCCCGCGGCGGGCACCGCGAGCCGGGCCGTGCCCGCGCGAGTTTTGCGGGTCGCGGCCTGGATTTCGATCTCGACCCCGTCGGCCCCAGGGGCGGCGAGGCCGCCAAAAACCGCTTCGGGTGTCGCGGGGATCAGAAACAACGCCAGGATCAGAGTCTCCTCACCGGAGGTGAATTCCACCAGCACGGTGCGGTCCCGGGGCACCGCTCTCAATGAGACGAGCCGCGCTCCTTTGAGACGCTTGTTCACCGCGAGGTCAAAGGGCGAACGAGTCCCGCGCTCGCTCGCGTGGGGGCCGCGGCCGGGGGCCAGAAAGAGGTAGGGCACGCGCGGGCGGACGCTGAAGACCAGGGTTTTTTCGCCGCCCCGGCCCGTGAGCCTGAGGGCCCACTCGGCCTTGAGAAAACCCGCGGAGAAGCGCGGCCTCGCGGGGACCACGAGCCGGTCCACGAACATGCCCTCGACCTTGGGGGCCAAGGCTTGGACGTGGGCGGCGATCTCGCGCCAGTTGAGGACGGCGGACGGGGCCATGGAGACGGTATAGCATGGACGGCCCGCGTGAAATTCTTGACGCCTATCTGCGCCGCAGCGTGAGATGCGATCCCGAAAAGGGATAAACTGGGATTCATGCGCGGAGGTTACTTTCATAACGCCGAAGGCACCCGCATCGCATACCGCGAGGGCGGCGCCGCCGGCGGGCGCCCCGTCCTTTTTTGCTACGGCCTCATCTGCAGCGCACACCACTTTCGTTACCAGCTCGAGCATCTGGGCCGGACCCATCGCACCTTGGTGATGGATTATCCGGGGCACGACCGGTCCGACGCGCCCGCGCGGCTCACGGATCTCACGTTTCAGAGCCTGGCCCGGGACCATGGAGATCTTCTCGATCGCGCGCGAATCGGCGGGCCCGTTCACCTGGTGGGCCACAGCATGGGCGTGAACCTCGCCCTGGAGTTTGCCCTCCGTTATCCACACCGGGTTTCGTCGCTGATCTTGATGGCAGGCGCCGCGGGCTTCGCGCCCGGCAGGAGCACCAAGAGCGCGTTGCGCGTTCAGGCCCTCCAGGAAGTGCTGCGACTGGCCGACGGGCTCGCGCCGCGGGTCACCGAGACCGCATGGCGATTGCAGAACTATCTGCCCGGCTCGCGCGCGTTCGCCCGCTTCATGGGATTTCATCCCACGCTCACCACCGAAGAAGATCTCACCGCTTGCCTCGATGTGTTCGCTCGTTTTGAGCCCAGAGTCTTCGTGCAGCTCCTCGGGGCTTACGCGCGCCATGATGTTCGGCACCGCTTGTCTGAACTCAAGGTGCCGGCCCTCGTGATCGCGGGCGGTCGCGATCGCATTGTTTCTCCTGAGCGCGTTCAGGAACTTGCGCTGGCCTTGCCAAAGGCCGAGCTCGCTGTCATCAAAGAAGGCAGCCACTGTCCGCAGCTCGACCTTCCCCATGAGGTCAACTCGCGGATGACCGCCTTCTTTTCTCGGGTCGAATCGGGCGCCGTCTCAGCGCCCGAACAGGTTCGCCGGGCGGCGGATCGCGCGTAGTCCGGCCGCAAGGGGGCTAGAAGCCCTCTTTGGAGAGGCGCTTGAGGGTCTTTCCAAACAGATCCATGTGATCCAGGCCGCGCGTGCGGCCCATGATCTGCCCCACCTGCCCATAGTGATCGCCGTACCAGGTGCCCAGGCTCTCGCCGGAGCGGGACGACGATTCTGAGACAAACCCGTCGTTGTCGCCCTCGTATCGCCGCAGAATTCGTTCGGTGAGCCAGAAAATCGGGAGCGCCGTTTTCAAGATCGGCTTGCGGATCACGCTCGTGGCGCTGAAGTATGCCACGCCCGGCACCTCTTTGATCCGGCTGCTCAGGGTCTCGTTGAAGTAACGGGCCCCGAGCTGCTTAAAGCCTTCGTGGCTCAGGCCCAGCTTGCCGGCCAGCCGCTCGGCGGAATGAAAAACGTCGTCGGGGAGGAGTCCCACGACCATGTCGGCGAGCGACGTGCCCCGGTTGGGCGAGCCGATGGTGGTGACCGAGGCCACCCGGTGCCCCAGCCCCAGGCATGAGGTCACAAACCGGGCGTCCACGCCGCCCATGCTGTGTCCGATGAGATTGAGTTTGCCGTCGCCTGGAAACTCTTTTTCGATCTGCTCCTTGAGCTGCTGCGTGCGGGTCTCCAGCGTGTTCCACAAGGAGAGATCGGGCAGAAAAACGCGGTTGCCCGCTTCTTCGAGCCAATGGGGGATTCCATAGAAGTACTGGACAAACCCGATCTGCCGTTTGGCGCCAAGGCCGTGGATCATGACCAGTGGGTACTTCAGCTTGGGAGGGTCGACTGCCATCGGCTAAGATTGTACACCCCTCGCGGGGCTTTTATGCCGATTTTCAACAACCGGGCCTTTGAGCTCGACACTCCATTTCAACCCACCGGGGATCAGCCCCAGGCCATCGAGGACCTGGTGCGGGGAATTCAGGACAAGCGCCGCGCTCAGGTGCTCTTGGGCGTCACGGGGTCGGGCAAGACGTTTACGATGGCCAACGTGGTGGCGCGGGTCAACAAGCCGACTCTGGTGCTCTGCCACAACAAGACTCTCGCGGCGCAGCTCTTCTCGGAGTTCCGCGAGTTCTTTCCGCGCAACGCGGTGGAATACTTTGTCAGCTACTACGATTACTACCAGCCCGAGGCCTACGTTCCTTCGACGGACACGTATATCGAGAAAGAGTCGGAGATTAACGAGGAGATCGACAAGCTGCGCCACTCCGCGACCCGCTCATTGCTCGAGCGCAACGACG
>DATJFU010000293.1:0-3386 GCA_035495495.1 Bdellovibrionota bacterium | reverse complement strand
GAGAGGTCGGCGCGGCGAGGCCCGCCTGCTCCGGGGTTTGGCCCGTGTACGCGAGAAACGCTGCCTTGTCGTCGCGATGGATCCAGATGCGGTCCAGGTTGCGTCCCGAGTAGCGCTCGAGAAAATCCTTGTGGAGCCGCTCGCCCCTGTTGCGCCAGTGGATCAGGTGCTTGTTCTGCGGAAAGTACAGGTAGAGGTCGAACGGAATCTGCGTGTCGGGCTTGAGCTGGGTGAGTTCGGCCGGAAAGTACTCGGCGATGTCCTTGGAGCGGATCATCCGGCGCCCGCCCTTCCACCCCTGGCCTGCTTGAAGGCGGACAGGATCTTGGCCAAGAAGCGCATCCATTCGGTCTCTCGCTGGCTCAAGGCCTCCATGCGGCGGCGGAGGGCCGCCGTTTCGGACTCGGAGGCTCCGGGTCCGAGACCCGCGAGCCTGGCCGCGATGTCCTGCAGCTCGCGCTCAGCCTCACGGTAATGGTGCTCAAAGGACTCGAGCAGCGATTCGGCGTCGGGCGGCGGCGGGGGAGGCGCGGTACCCACGCCTCCCATCTTGAGTTCCTGGATGATGCGATCGCGTTCGGCCATATCCCGTTTCATCTGGGACAACCGATCGATGGCTTCGCGGAGGAGTTTGTCTTTGCGCCGGGCCGACTCGAGGTCACCGCTGGTTCCGCCCACAGCGGGGCCGCTCGAGGGGTAAGGGCGGGTGCCGTTGGCGGACGTGGGAGCCTCGTAGGGCACCTCGGTCACGTGGGCCGCTGCGATGGGTTCGATCCAGAGCGTGCGGCAGGAACCGGGCACGAGCTCGGATGGACCGGATTTGAACAGTCCGGCCAGAATCTCGACATCCTGGGTTTCGTTGACGACCTGGATGCGCAAAAAATCGGCGTGCCGGAGCAGCGTCTGAGCGATTCCGTGGACCGGGGCGTGGCTGACCTCGCGGTTGGGCCAGAAACCCTCGATGAACCGTTTGACGTGTCCACCCTTGGACGGAAAGAAGAGCCGAAAGGCGAGCACCTGAACGTCGACGCCCATCTGGAGGCAAGCGCGTTGCGTGCCTTCTTCGAACACCAGGGACCAAAGCGCGGTGAGCACCGAGCGCGCGCCACCGAGGCGCCCGCCCCAGCCGAGATCGGTGATCTCGCTGATGGCGGTGAGGCCGTCGAGTCTTCCACCCAGGCCCGTGCCCGGGCCCCAGTTCTCGGTGTAGATGGGGGCTTGCGCGGCCAGAAGCGGCTTGATGCCCGTGCGGGAGCGGTCCGAAGCCAGGCTCGTGATGAGCTGGGCGATCTCGGGTGGCTGGAGGTGGGCAAAGTCAAAGAGCATGAAACGCTGAAACGGCGGAATCTCCTTGAGCGCGTCGGGCGCGACCGGCTCGCCGATGTATCCGGCGAACACGGGGCCACCGGCGCGGCTCAGGCCAAAGAGTCCTTCGATCCGTGCCCACTTGGTGTAGAGGTGCCAAGGCGCGAGGATCATCTGATACTGATCCGCCTGGAGACCCTCGATGGCCTTGGCTTCGTCCTCGATTTCCCAGACGTCCACAAACGCCACGCGCCGCAGAAGATTGAGCGCGGCGGTCACGTGCGCCCGCCGCTCGCGCGAGAGCCGGCGGTCCATGACGAACGCCACCCGGCCCATTCGGCGCGGGCGGCCATTCGCGGCTGAAGATGTGGGCGTGCCTGGGTCCACGTATACCCCTTCACTGTCTGTTCGGCGTTTAATGAGGTAATCTACAAACCGATGTCCCGTGGGCCATCCATGCGCGTCAAAATCCTGGCTTCGGTGGGGGCCCTCGTCCTCCTGTCCCTGCTAGGGTCCACGGTGAGCCTTCTTCGCATCACCGAGGTGCGTAATTCCCTCGACGCGATCAACGGCACCGCGATCCCTTTTGGTAGAATTTTGACGCAACTCCAGGCGGACGCCGACATTCTTGAGCGCGAGATGGAGCGCCGGCTCGGCACTTCGCACTGGAAGGACCCCCGCTGGCACGCGCAGCCCCTCCCGCGATGGGTGATCGAGGTTCTGGACCACGAGGTGCAGGTGGCTCGCGGGCTCACCGCCAAACCGGGTTGGCTCGAGCCCCAGGAGATGGAGAGGTGGAATGGCTGGCTCGACGAGGTCACGTCGGGCCTGGACCAGATCCAAACGCGCAGCCGCGCGGTCTACGACGCCCTGGTGGTCAGGGATCTCAAGACCGCGGCCCAGCTGTACCCCGACTGGTCCGGGCAGCTCGACACGTGGGGCCGCCGGGTCGAGTGGGGCGCCCGCGAGTACGAGCGCAGTCTGCGCCGAAGGTTTACTTCGACCGAATCCAGCGTCAGCGGCCTCCGCGGCGGCCTGCAGGTCATTTTGGGAGTGGTGGTGGTGCTTTCGCTTCTGCTTCTCTGGCTGGGCGAGCGCGCGCTCCGGCCGTTGGCCGAACTCACGGCTCTCGCCCGCCAGATCGCGCAGCGGGGCCTCCGCAAGGAGGACAAGGCCAAGGTGCCGTCGCTTTCTCTGGGCCGGGGCGACGAGGTTTCGGGACTGGCTCGCGAGTTTCACCGCATGGCCACCGCGTTACTCGAGCGCGAGCGGACGGTCGAGACGCAGAACAGCCGGCTCGAGGCGCAGAATCTGCAGCTGCGCGAGATGGGCGAGCTCGAGCGGCGCCTGCACCAGGCCGAGAACCTCGCCGCCGTGGGACGCATGTCCGCTCAGGTGGCTCACGAGGTGCGAAACCCCCTCCACAGCATCGGCCTCGAGGCCGAGTACGCCATCGAGGCGCTGAAGGACATGTCGGGCGTCGGCGGCGCGAGGCAGTCGCTGCAGTCGATTCTCTCGTCCGTGGACCGTCTCGAGAAGATCACCCAAAGTTATCTGCGCCTCTCCCGCCTTTCGGAGGGCGTCTCAAAACCCGTCGACCTGCGCGGCGTGCTTGAGAGCGTGCTCGCCACCTACTACCCCGTCTGTGAGAATCGGGGGGTGAAGGTGGACTGGAACCTGGAGCGCGGGGCCCAGTTCATGGTCCAAGGCGATCCGGATCTGCTCGAGCAGGTCTTTGGAAATCTCTTCAGAAACGCCCTCGACGCCCTCGAGGGCAAGGGCGGCAAGATCGAGTGGCGCCTCGGCAACACCGAGGACGGAAAGGTCTGGCTCAGGATCCAGGATGACGGCACGGGCGTCCCGGTCGAGGTCATGCCCAAGCTGTTCAGTCCCTTTGTCACGACCAAGGCCCACGGCACGGGGCTGGGACTCTCGTTCTGCCGCAAGGTCGTCCAGGATCACGGCGGGGACCTCAAGCTTTTACCCTCGCCCCAGGGCGCGTGTTTTGAGATGACCTTGGGAGGACTCACGACATGAGCGCAGAAGTCGGACCTCTCATTCTTCTCGTCGATGACGATCCC
>DATJFU010000292.1:0-3223 GCA_035495495.1 Bdellovibrionota bacterium | reverse complement strand
CAGGTTTTGAAGAGCGCCACTCAGTCCTTGGGCCGCGGCATCGCCTGCCCTACCCCCGGATTCCTGCTTCTCGCCGGTGTGCATGATCGCCTTCAAGAAAGTTCCCGAAGTGATCACGACCGCACGGGTTTCTAGCCTCGTCCCATCGGCCAGGACCAGCGCGCGAATCCTCTCGCCCTCGACATCGAGGGCGCTCGCCTCGCCGATCCCGATTTCCAAACCGGGGACACCGCGGAGCAGGGCCTGCATCTCGAGCGCGTATCTCGCCTTGTCGCACTGAACCCGCGAGGAGCGCACCGCGGGGCCCTTGCTCTCGTTGAGCCGGCGATATTGGATGCCCGCGCGGTCCGTGACCCGCGCCATGATTCCACCCAATGCATCGACCTCTTTGACGAGCTGGCCTTTGGCCAGTCCGCCGATCGCGGGGTTGCACGACATGTAGCCGATGCGATCGGGGTTCAGGGTCAGGAGCAGAGTGCGGCACCCCATGCGCGCGGAGGCGTGCGCCGCCTCGGCACCGGCATGCCCTCCCCCCACTACGATGACGTCATAGGCCGACACGATGCGGCCAAATATCACCCCTCAGCAGCGCTGGCAAACGGCGGCGGCGGTCTCGAGCACCTGGGTTTCGCGGCTTCGGTCGCGGTAAACCGTGATGCCCTTGCAGCCCCACCGGTGGGCCTCCATGTAGGCCATGCGCACGTCGCCGATGGACGCGCTCTGGGGCAGGTTGATGGTCTTGGAGACGGCGCTGTCCGAGTGCCTCTGAAAAACTGCCTGCATGGCGATGTGGTCCGCGACGGCCAGGTCGCCCGCGGTCTTCCATACCGGACCCAGCTCCTTGCGCAGACGGGCATGCACCTCGTCGGCCCCGGCCTCGGGCGAAAGGTTGGCTACCCACTTTTTGACGGCGGGGTGCACGTCCATGAGTCTCTTGCCCGAGAGAACGTTGCGATAAAAAACCCCCGAGAACACGGGCTCGATGCCGCTCGAGGTGCCGGCGATGATGCTGATAGTCCCCGTGGGGGCGACGGTGCTGACCGTCGCGTTTCTGAGGGGCGGGTAACCCAGCCGCTTCCACATGGACTTGGGGTATCCCGGAAAGGCGCCCTTCTCCTTGGCCAACCCCGCCGACGCCTTGCGGGCCTCGCGCGTCACGAAAGCCATGAGGCGCTCGCCCCAGACCCGTGCCTCGGCGCTGTCGTAGGGGACCCCGAGGTTGATGAGAAGGTCGGCGAGGCCCATGATCCCGAGCCCGATCTTGCGATTGCGCCGGGTGATCTCGCGGCATTCTGGGAGCGGAAACGCATTGACCTCGACCACGTTATCCAAGAAACGCACGCAGTCGGCGACGTCGCGACCGAGCGCCTTCCAGTCGACGCCTCCCTCAACACAGTACTTGGCCACGTCCAGGGATCCGAGGTTGCACGACTCAAAGGCGAGGAGAGGCTGCTCCCCGCAGGGGTTGGTGCTCTCCATGGGTCCGCGGTCGGGGGTGGGGTTGAATTGGTTGACCCGGTCCAGAAACACGAGACCCGGATCGCCGCACTCCCAAGCCGCCTGGCAGATGCGGTCCATGAGCTCGGTGGCCGGGACCGATCGCACGGTCTTGCCCGTCGCCGGGTCTCTGAGATCGAACGGGGATTTGCTCCGCACGGCTTCCATGAAGGCGTCGGTCGCTCCGACGGAAATATTGAAGTTCAGGATGGAGTGTTTGTCCCGCTTGGAGTCGACGAACTCCAGGATGTCCGGGTGGTCCACCCGAAGCACGGCCATGTTGGCGCCGCGGCGGGTTCCACCCTGCTTGATGGTCTCGGTCGCGGTGTCAAAAACCCGGATGAACGAGACGGGACCCGAGGCCACGCCCCGAAACGGGCCGACCGGGCTCCCCTTGGGCCTCAAGCGGCTAAAGGCGAAGCCGGTCCCGCCTCCGCTCTGATGGATCAGCGCGGCGTACTTGAGGCTGTCAAAAATCCCCTCGAGGTCATCCTCGACGGGAAGCACAAAGCACGCGGAGAGCTGGCCGTGCGGGCGGCCGGCGTTCATGAGGGTCGGGCTGTTGGGGAGAAAGCGGAGGGTTCGGAGAAGTTCGAGAAACCGGCCCTCCCACTTGCGCCGGCTCTTGCCCTCGGGCGCCGCGACGGCGCGGGCCACGCGCTCCATCAGCTGATCCGGCGTTTCGGTGACGCGGCCGTCGGCGTCCTTGCCTAGATAGCGCTCCTTGAGCACCAACTGGGCATTTTCGCTCAGGGGGATGGCGGGCCGCGCTTTTGCCATGACCTTGGAACTTTAGCATACTCGAAACATGCAGCAGCTCGAGGTGCGGGACCCGGCGACGGACGAAGTCATTCGCGTACTGGACGTCACGCCCATCGACCAGCTCCCCGCGATCTTCGCGCGGGTCCGGTCCGCCCAGACCCATTGGGCCCGGTTCAGCCCGCGGGATCGCGCGCGCAAGCTCCTGGATCTCCGCGAGGCGATCCTCAACCACCTCGACGAGCTCGTCGATTTGATCTCCAAGGAGAACGGCAAGCCGCGCACGGAGACCCTCTCTTGCGACCTGCTCCCCTCCGTCGAGCTCCTCACCTACTTCGCGCGTCGCGGCGGGCGCCTGCTCAAGGACCAGCGGGTGCACATCCGCAATCCCCTCCTCCAGCACCGTAGTAGCACCCTTCAGTACTGGCCCCTGGGCGTGGTCGCCGTGATTTCCCCGTGGAACTTTCCGTTTCTCCTGCCCTTTGGCGAAATCGCCATGGCTTTGGTCGCGGGCAACGGCGTGGTCTTTAAGCCCAGCGAGTACACTCCTCTCGTGGGTCTCAAGATCCAGGAACTCTGCGAGGAGGCGGGGTTCCCCCCGGGGATCATCCAGACGGTGGTGGGCGACGGCAAGGTGGGCGCGGCCATCATCGACCAGAAGCCCAACAAGATCTTTTTCACGGGGAGCGTGCCCACCGGCAAGCGCATCATGGAAGCCGCCGCCAAGCACCTGATCCCAGTCTGCCTGGAGCTGGGCGGCAAGGACCCCATGATCGTGCTGGCCGACGCGGACCTGGACTACGCGTCGAGCGCGGCGCTGTTCGGCGGGTTCGTGAACTCAGGCCAGGTCTGCGCATCGACCGAGCGGATCATCGTGCACGAGTCGGTGGCCAAGCCCTTCTTGGACAAGCTCACCGTGAAGCTCGCCAAGCTCCGGCAGGGGCCGTCGATCGGCCAGGACAACGAC